>PMBP01000333.1 GCA_003152975.1 Phycisphaerales bacterium
TTTGACTGACTTCGGAGGGGATACCACTCGATGCCGGACCTGAATCATATCTTCGAGCAACATCGGTACCTGCCGTACCTGATCCTGCTGGTCTGGACCTTTCTGGAGGGCGAGACGATCGTCATCATCGCCGGTATCGCCGCCCGCGACGGCCATCTGTTGTTGCCGCTGGTGATTCTCTTCGCCTTTTGTGGAAGTATCCTCAGCGACCAGTTGATGTTCTTTCTGGGCCGCTTCAAGGGAGCCGCTTTTGTCGCCCGCAGGCCGACTTGGCAGCTTCGCGCACAAAAGGTCTATCGTCTCCTCGAACGCTACCAGACCGGCCTAATTCTTGGTTTCCGTTTTCTCTACGGCGTCCGCAACATCACGCCCTTTGCCCTCGGGATGAGCGAAGTCAGTGTTCGGCGGTTCGTTTCTTTCAACCTGCTCGGGGCCGCCCTCTGGGCCGTCTCGTTCGCCTGGAGCGGCTATCTGTTCGGCGCCGCCATGGAATCCGTGATCGACAAACGCCATCGAACCTGGATACTCTTGGGATTGCTGATCCTGATGTGCGTCATCTGGGTCGCCCGGCTCATGTTCCGGCGGCGAAACATCAAACGACTATTGTCTCCCGATCTCGCGGATCGCCAATAAATACCCATCGAATCTGGCCTCCCGGCTGGCCGAGGGACGACTATGGATAACGAGGTGTAACATGGATGATATCGTACGACTGTTTGGAATTTTCAGTATTATCGGCGTAGGTGCCGCGTTTGGCACCGGCTTTTGGATGAAGCACAATCGGCCACTCCTGTTCAAGGTCCATCGCAAAGTGGCCTATGCGGCCTGTGCCATTGCCGTGGTACACGGCATCCTGGCCTTGCTGAGCTGATCGCTCGCATTCGGCATTTCGTCGGAATACATGAGGGACAGGGTCAGGGATTTATGGCCGGGGCAGCCATTGGTGTTGCCAGACGACAGATCCGGTCCAAATCGTCGATCAACGGCAGGGCGGCTTCCAGGCGATTGTGAGTGGCATGGTCTTCCACCTGGGCGGACAAGTCGAACAGGCGGGCAAATCCGGCGCTTCCGCTGGCGCCCTTGAGTTTATGGGCGGCGGTTTTGATGCCGGGAAGATCGTTCTGCTTGGCGGCGACATTGACGCGATCCATCAGGACAGGGAACTCGGCCAGAAAAGTCGCGATGACCGGGGTGAAACGAGAATCCACACGGAGGTCGGAAACCAGTTCCGGGATGGCCGGTTGGCTTATCTGTGCCGGTTGGGATGAGGATTTAGGGTTACTCATACTGTTTCCGATCGGGTCCAGTTGTTGGTTCTTCTGACAATATCGGCCTGATTCCATGGGCGATTCATGACTTTTGTGTTCCGTGATTGACGATGTTCCGATCGCCCCGTACAATGCCTCTTTCTGTCCATCAACAGGTCCGATAAACAATGAGCTAAAGGTGAATCGACGATGATTCGAGTCAATGAACATTATCTGAAATTACAGGCCGGGTATCTGTTCCCGGAAATTTCCCGCCGGGTCTCGGCGTTTGCGGCACAATGTTCCAAGGCCAACATCATCCGCATGGGAATCGGCGATGTGACCGAACCGTTGGTCCCGGCCGTCGTGGAGGCGATGCACAAGGCCGTCGATGAGATGGGCGGCCGGGCGTCGTTGAAGGGTTACGGTCCCGAGCAGGGATACGATTTTCTCCGCCAGGCGATCCTGGATAACGATTACAAATCACGCGGAGTCGAACTGGCGATCGATGAAATATTCGTCAGCGACGGCAGCAAGTGCGATACGGGTAACATCCAGGAAATCTTCGGCCTGGAAAACACAATCGCCGTTACCGATCCGGTGTATCCTGTGTATGTGGATACGAATGTCATGGCCGGACGGACGGGGGCGGGGACCGGCAATGGGCAGTATGCGGGAATCGTCTATATGCCCTGTACGCCGGCCAATCAGTTCGTTCCCCAGTTTCCGTCAAAGCCGGTGGATATCATCTACCTGTGCTACCCGAACAATCCGACCGGAGCGGTGGCCACGCGCCAGCAACTGTCGCGATGGGTGGACTATGCCCGACAGACAAAAGCGGTGATCCTTTTCGACGCCGCCTACGAGACCTATATCTCCGATCCGGGAATTCCCCATTCGATTTACGAGATCCCCGGGGCCCGGCAGGTGGCCATCGAGTTCCGTAGCTTTTCCAAGACGGCCGGATTCACCGGACTGCGCTGTGCCTTTACGGTGGTCCCCAAGGATGTCGTGGCCTATGCGGCCGACGGCAAAGCAGTTCCCGTCAATCCCCTGTGGAACCGCCGTCATTGTACCAAGTTCAACGGCGCCAGTTTTGTCTCACAGGCCGCGGCCGCTGCGGTTTACTCCCCGGCCGGCAAACAGCAGAGCCGTCAAATCATCGAACTATATATGCAAAATGCCGCGACGATCCGCCGATCGCTTACTCAACTCGGATACGAGGTCTATGGCGGTGTCAATGCCCCGTATGTGTGGATCCGCACAAAGAACGGAATGGGCTCGTCGGAATTTTTCGATGTGCTGCTACGGAAGATCCATGTGGTCGCCACGCCGGGTGCCGGATTCGGGCCATCGGGCGAAGGGTTCATGCGGCTTAGCGCCTTTAACCGCCCGGATAAAGTCAAGGAAGCGATGGAACGGTTTGCCTCGCTGTGACCGGAATCCGTAATCGAAGAACCCGTGGAACGGGGTTGGCCGTGGATCGGATGGATGCGTGAAGCAAACGACCGTCTATCTTGGACTGGGAAGCAATCAGGGCGAGCGGGAGATGTATTTGTCCCTGGCCGTGCGAAAGCTGGGGGACCTTTCCGGTAATTCGGTCGTTGGTATGTCCGGAATGATGGAGACCCAACCGCTGGGAGTTGTCGGGCAGGAACCCTATCTGAATGCGGTCGTCAAAATCAGGACCGGCCTGTCGCTGCTGGAAATGTACGAGGCCAACCGAAGCATCGAACGGGAACTGGGCCGGGTACGAGCCGAACACTGGGGCCCGCGAACAATCGACATCGACCTGTTGCTGTATGATGATCGCATTTTCCGAAGCGGGGCCCTGACCATCCCCCATCCTCAGATGCACCTGCGATCGTTTGTCCTTCGGCCGATGTGCGAGATCGGGGCCTATGTGGTTCACCCCATCTTGGGCAAAACCATGGCCGAGCTGGCCGAGCGGCTTGGCGGGGGAGATTTTCTTCCGGACCCGGCCCGGCCGCAGTTGATTTCGATCGCCGGATTGATTGGCGTGGGCAAGACCACTCTGGCCGAAGGGCTGAGCCGAATCCTGCATTGCCCCGAGATCCGCGAGACCTACGATACCAATCCCTATCTGCCCGAAGTCTGCGGGGGACGCAAGGATCTGGCCCTGAAAAGCCAGTTGTATTTTCTGGAGACGCGGGTCCGGCAATTGTCCCGGCCGAACCTGTCGGCGAGCCGGATCGCCGTGTCGGATTTCGTCTTCGAGCAAGACCCGATCTTTGCCCGCCGGACCCTCGACCCTGATTCGTTGAAAGCGTATGATGAGCGCTACCAGCGACATTGCGGGTCCGTACAGGAGCCGGCTGTGGTGGTCTATCTGAAGGATACGCCGCACCATTGTCTGGACCGCATTCGCAAAAGGAACCGGCCCTTTGAAAAGGGTATCACGATCGATGCGCTGGAGTGGTTTCACCGGGCCTATGAGCAACTGTTTTCCTCATGGCGACGGTGCCCGGTGATCCGCGTGGATGCCGCCCAGTGTGATTGCCGACAGGAGCCCACTATTGTCGCTCTGGCCGGACAGGTGCGGCATTATCTGGCGGAAGGAACCGTATGAACATCGTCAAGACAATCGACCAGACCCGAGAGCAGGTTCGACAGGCCCGGCAACGGGGCCTGCGGATTGGCTTTGTTCCTACGATGGGGGCGCTCCATGTGGGGCACCGTTCCCTGATTGAGACGGCCCGGCGACAAAGTTCATTTGTGGTTGTCAGTATCTATGTCAATCCCACGCAGTTTGGGCCTTCGGAGGATTTTTCGCGATACCCGCGAAACCTGTCGGCCGATGCCGCTATGTGTGAAGATGCCGGAGCCGATGTGATCTTTGCCCCCGATGATTCGGTCCTGTATCCGACCCCGCAGCGGGCTTGGGTGACGGTGGAGAAATTAACGGACAATTTGTGCGGGCGATTTCGGCCGGGGCATTTCCGCGGTGTTGCGACGGTCTGTGCGAAGTTCTTTAACATCGTGGGGGCGGATATGGCCTTTTTCGGCCAGAAGGATGCCCAGCAGGTGGCCGTCATCCGCCGGATGGTGGCCGACCTGGACCTTCCGCTACAGATCGTGACCTGCCCGACGGTCCGGGAACCGGATGGCTTGGCGATGAGCAGTCGTAATCAGTACTTGTCGGCCGAGCAACGCGGGCAGGCCGTCTATCTGTCGTCGGCCCTGCGGGAATGTAGGCGGTTCNNCGTCCTGATAACGGCCATGTGGGAGATCCTGAGCAAGGGGGCCTTGCTGCAACCGGAATATGTCCAGATCGTGGATACCGATTCGCTGGAAGACATCGAAGAGATTGACAAGTCCGCCCTGGCGGCAATGGCCGTCCGTTGCGGCCAGACGCGATTGATTGATAATTGTATCCTTGACTTGCGGAATGGCCCGGATTCGCTATAATCGCCTTTTCTAATGAACGATTGAAAAGGGTCTGTACATGTTTGTTAAGGCATTAAAAGGCAAGATTCATCGTGCCACGGTTACCGATATCCGTGTGGACTATCCGG
>PMBP01000534.1 GCA_003152975.1 Phycisphaerales bacterium
GGGGAGGATGCCCTGGGGACACTGGACATACTTGCCGGCGACGGCACGGGAGATCGTGGAGATGTGCACGCCGATCTGATCGGCGATGATCTGCATGGGCAGCGGGCGCAGGAAGAGCCGGCCTTTTTCGAGGTAGTCCTTCTGGTGGAGGATCACCGCGGTGGCGACGCGGAGGACGGTCTGCTTGCGCTGTTCGATGGCGTCCAGGAACCACTGAGCCGAGCGGATGTTCTGCTGGAGGAAGTCGCGGGTACGGGTATCCAGGCCGCGGTCGTGGGCCATTTTCAGGTAAAAGTGATTGACGCGAAGCGTCGGCAGGCGGTTGTCGGTGAGGGTGACCTGCCAGGCGCCGGCGCCATCCGGTTCGACGAGGATGTCGGCGGTGATGGGGTGGTTTTCGGTGCGGCCGATCTGCAGGCCGGGCGAGGTATCCAAGCGGCCCAGACGTGCCAGGGCCTCGTTGACCTTCTCCATGGAGCAGTTCATCTTCTGGGCGATCTGCGGCAGGTGGTTTTCGAGCAGGTCGGCCCAATGTTCCTCGACCAGTTCCATCTCGAAGGACAGGTCCTCCGATGATTGATTCATCTGGATCATCAGGCACTCACGAATATCCCGTGCCCCGACACCCGGCGGTTCGAGCCGCTGGACGAGGGCCAGGGCCCCGATCAGGTGGTCCAGGGTGTACTCGTTTTTGTCTTTGTTGGTTAATTGCTCCAGATGGATGGTCAGGNNGCTTGTCGATGATCCGCTGGCCGGCCTTCTTGACTTCGGGCTCGGCCTCGACAAGCCGCCACTGGTCACAGAGGTATTCGTGCAGGGAGATTTTGTTGTCGGCGGTGTTCTGGAGGGCCTCCTGTTTCTTGTCGGGTTCGCCGTCGCGGCGGGCCCGATAGGGGCCCGAGTCGGAGCCGAGGTATTCGGCAAAACCCTCGCCGAGGTTGTCGAGGCGCTGAAAGTCCTCGCGGTTATCCTGGTTTTCGAGGACCCGCAGTTCCTTTTGTTCGATGGTCTCGCCGTCGGTGGATTCTTCCGCGTTGGCTTCGGGCCCGGTCGTCTCCTCGTCGCCTTCCTCGGCTTGCTCCAGGACGGGGTTGCTGTTCAACTCGGCCTCGATTTTTTCCTGCAGCGCCATCAGGGGAAGCTGAAGGACTTCCATCGACTGGATCATGCGGGGGGCCAGCTTCATCCGCTGTTCCATCCGCATCTGGTTGGACATCTGCATTTTCATTTACCGGGTTCCGATTCCAAGCGTAACTCTGCGCACGGTCATTATAGCGGCGCCGCTGGAAAATGGTACGGGAATTGCATTCGCATCATTAATTTTGAATCGATTCTCGCAAAAGACGCTGAGACATTGACAATTGAATAGTGACGATTGACTATTCATTCGGAAACTGATCTTGGGGTTGGGTCGGTTTTCGGGTTATTGGGCCGAATCCTATTTCGGCAGATATGCCAATTACAAAAACCGTGCCCCAAGAGGGATTACCGATTCCAACGATTACAGCGGGGAACGCCCGAGGATCGCGTCGGCCAGGATGTTGCCGCCGGCATATTCGAGAGTTGAGCCGGTGGGCAACCCGCGGGCGAGGCGCGTGACCTTGACGGGCTGGCCGCGCAGCAGCGAGGCGATGTAGAGGGCGGTGCCGTCGCCATCGACATTGGGATTGGTGGCCATGACGACCTCGCTGATTTTTCCGGCGCGGATGCGGCCGACCAGTGCGTCGATCGTCAGGTCCGAGGGCTCGATGCCTTCCAGCGGGGCAATGTGGCCGTTCAACACATGATATATCCACTTACAAAGCCCCGTCTTTTCGAGCATGACGATATCCTTGGGCTGCTCGACGATACACAGGATGGAAGTATCGCGTCTTGGGTCCCCACAGATCGGGCACAGCTCCTGTTCGGAGAGGTTGAAGCAGACCTTGCACTGGCGGATCTTCTGCTTGAGGTCGGCGATCGCGCGGGCCAGGGCCAGGGCCTGGTCGGGCGAGGACTTGAGGATGTGGAAGGCCAGCCGTTCGGCGGACTTGGGGCCAATGCCGGGCAGCTTGCCGAACTCGTCGATGAGAACATTCAGACTCTGAGTGTATGCTGGATTCATTTATTCGTCCGGATCCACGGGGTTCATAGCGTCGGCGGGTTCGGGTACGGGCTGGCTGGTGGGGGTGGTCTCCTGGGGTTCCTCGACGGTTTCGATGTCGGTGATGCGGGCGTCCAGGCCAGCCAAGAGGGTTCGCACGGCCGGATCGTTCATGATCTCCGACATTCGGCCGGCCGGAACCGCGGTGGCCGGGACCGTTGCGCCGGCGGAAGCCGGCGGCCCATTGTCGGCGGTAGTGAACTTGAGCTGCAGGGCGACGCCGAGGATGGATTGGATGACCTCGGCCAGTTTGGCGGAGCGGCCCTCGCACATCGTTTTGTGAAAGCCGGCGGTGGAGGTGAACCCCAGGACCAGCGTCTGGTTGCGAAGTTCGACGGGCTGGGCGTTTTCCAGATGGCTGAAAAAAAACGGCGCGGCGGTTCGGATGCGTTCGAGAAACGCCGGCCAGCGGGTGAGGATGTCTTCGGGAGAAAAGGAAGCGGCGAGCGTTTCTGGCCCAGCCGTAACGGGAGCGGCGGATTCTGAATTGACCGGGGCCGAAGGGGTCTGGGCGGCTGGAGAAACCGGGGTTGAAAAACGGGGTCGGGCCGGTTCAGCGGCGGTCAGGGAGTTTTTTTTTAAGGGGGTAGCGCCTGAAGCCGAAGCTTCGCCGCCCTGAAGCTGGCCGAGCAGGGCCGGGACGCTGAGGAAATGTTCGCTGAGGGCCAGGCGGATCATGGCCGCTTCGAGCAGGGCGCGGGGCGATTCGCTGTTCTTGATCGTCCAGCGGAGTTTTTCGAGGGTCGTGATGTTATAGACCAGGGCCGGGGCGTCGAACCGCTCGGCCAGGGAGTTGAGGGTCTGCCGCTGCTGGGCGGTGACCAGGACAAGCTGGGAGCCGGAGCCGGCGGCCTTGAGGACCAGGATATCCCGCATGATGTCGATGAGAGCGTCGAGCAGTTCGACGGCGGTCTGGCCTGCCGCAAGCAGTTCGTCCAGGCCGGTCAATACGGCGCCGGCGTCGTGGCCGCCGATCTGTTTGACGAGGTCGAAAACCTTTTCGGTGCTGGGCCGGCCGAGCGTGCGGTCGAGCAGCTCGACGGTGAGTTTGGTTTCGCCGGCGCTGAGCAACTGATCGAGCACGCTGAGGCCGTCGCGCATCGAGCCGTTGGCCAAGCGCGACAGAACGACCAGCAGGTCATCCTCGAATTCGATTTCTTCCTTCTTGAGGATTCGTCCGAACTGCTGGGCGATTTCCGTCGGCGAGATTGCCCGAAAGTCGAACCGTTGGCAGCGGGACTGGATCGTCGGAAGGACCTTGTGGGCCTCGGTGGTGGCGAAGATGAACTTGACATGGTCCGGCGGCTCTTCGAGGATCTTGAGCAGGGCGTTAAAGGCGCCGGGGCTGAGCATGTGGATTTCGTCGATGATGTAAATCTTGAAGCGGGCGCGGGCCGGGCGATAGAGGGCGTTCTGTCGGAGGTCGCGGATGTTGTCCACGCCGTTGTTGGAGGCCCCGTCGATCTCGATGACATCGATGTCGTCGCCGTTATTGATGGAAAGGCAACTATCGCACTGGCAGCAGGGTGTCACGGTGGGACCGTCGGACTTGAGACAGTTGAGGGCCTTGGCCAGCAGGCGGGCCATCGTGGTCTTGCCGACACCGCGGGTCCCGGTAAACAGGTACGCGTGGGCGACACGGCCGGAGACGATGGCGTTGCGAAGGGTCTGCGCGACGGCCTGCTGGCCCACGACATCGTCGAAGGTCTGCGAACGATAACGCCTTGCGAGAACCGTATACGACATAGCTTCCGGGCCGAGAATGAAAAAAGATGGTCGGGTTTGCCACGGCACAGCAACGCAATCGCTTATGGCTGCACGGTTCCCCGCCTGACCAGGTTCACGCGCGTCGCTTGCATGGGACCCGACCCCATGATCCCCCGCAACCGTTCACGGGGAACGGCCTTAGAAGACGATACCAGTATATCCGCCGGAGCGGAAAAATCAACAAAAAGTTTTCCGTATGAGGCGATTTTGGCTATAATCATACCGGTGGTATGATCCAATCCGAAACTCAGGGAGCCGAGAAGGGGAACAACCGATGAAAGCACGCGTGGAAGACAATTGCACGGCCTGCGGGTTGTGCGTGGATACCTGTCCGGATGTGTTCCAGATGGGCGAGGAGATCGCCCAGGCCATCGTAGATGAGGTGCCGGCGGAACTGGAAGACCTCGTCGAGCAGGCGGCCGATGAGTGTCCGGTTGAGGCGATCGTCGTCGAGTAGGGGCGGTTTATCGCAGCGGGCCGAATCGCGACCAGTCTGAGGCGGGGAAATAGAGGCAGGAAAACCGCCCTCGGAGACCCACCAGGGGGATCGGCCCAAACTGGCGGCTATCCGTGGAATGAAGCCGATTGTCGCCCATCACGAAGCAGAAATATGGTGGGACGCGCACGGGCCCGAAGTTCAGTTTTTCGTCCTCTGTTGAGATCGACTCCGGCAGGAAAATCGTGTAGGTCCTGTCTCCATTGGTTTCCAGCCAGGATTGGCCGCGGACTGTCTGTTTTCCGTCCGAGTATTCCAGCGGACCGGCGGCTTGAGTCTCCAGCGGCCGATCATTGATCCGGAGTTTACCCTGCCGCATTTCCACCGTATCGCCCGGTAAGGCCACGATTCGTTTGATATACGACTGGCGCCGGTTGGCCGGGTTGGTGAACAGGACGATATCGCCGATCGCGGGTTGGGCGTGTTGATAGGCCAGCTTGTTGGCAATCAGCCGGTCGCCGATGACAATCGAGGGGAACATGGTATCGGAGGGGACGCGATAGGCCTCCATCACTTTGTCCCTGAAGTAAATTGTGTACCAGAGGGTTCCCCCCACGGAGATCACCAGCAGAAAGAGATAGAACTCCCAGCGATTGTATTCTTTCGGGCGATAGTCAAGCCGAGTCCGCCGAGCCAGAAACCACGCGTTAATCGCCGCCACAAGGGTCGCCAACAGAACGATTCCCCACATCAGAAAAGCGAACGGACCGACGACTCGTCCCTCTTGCAAAGTCCCGACCATCCAGAGCAGGGGGAACAGCATGATAATCATAATGACCGAAATGCCGGAGTAGATATCGCCGCAATAGACATGGCCCATGCCCGGGAGCAGAAGAGAGAGAGCCACGGCCGTCCAGGGGCGACGGCGAAACCGAAAATCATTCGTTTCTGGAGTTGTATTTTCCATTGCAGAAGCTCCTTATTGGATGAACAGAAGAACATAGATAAAGACCGCGACACGGAGGAAACCTCCCACGGCGCCGGATGCGACCAGCAGAGGTCTTGACTGGAATGTGATGATTCGCTGTGATACCCTGGTCGTCAGCGAGGTCAGAAATGAGATCGAAAGGGATTTTTTGCGTGGAGTGGCCGTCACTGCGGTCATGACCTCAGCGACAAATTCCGGACCCACCGGAGTTACCCGGTTTTGGGTGATCCACTGCGACATCCATTCCTGCTGATTCATGATTCATTTTCCCTGTATTTGGCCAGAGCGTGTTGGAGTTTTTCTTTGGCCCTGTGGATTCTGGATTTGATCGTTCCCAGATCGGCGCATTCAATCTGGGCGATCTGGTCGTACGGCAATCCTTCGAACTCGGCCAGGACAAACGCCCGCCGTTGCCTTTCCGGCAGTTCCCTCAGGGCGCGATCCAGTTCCCGAAATATTTCCTTGCGGTCCNNAGAGCCAGGTCGAAAACCGGCTGCGCTCCGGGTCGAACGATCGAAGATGCCGAAAGGCCGACAGGAAGACTTCCTGGGCGATATCTTCGCAGTCTGTCGTCCGCCCGGTTAGATGACGAATCATGCTGATCACGGGTTGCTGATAGCGCTGGACCAGAAATCGAAACTCCGCGGTATCGCCCCGCAGTACCCGCTCAATGCTCTGCATCTCATCAGTCATGACGCCACTCGTGCCGGTTTGGGTTTCCCTGTGTTGTACACCATAGGATAACCAAAGTTCCCGAGTTTTTTTGAAAAATCTTTCGGGTGTCCCTCCATGAATCCGATGAACACTTTCCCGATCTATTCATGCTTTCACTCGAAGGTTCCGGATGAAACGACTTATCCGGGTTACACGGTTCAGAAAAAACCGCTGGAAATTCGCCGGGAAATCGGAATAATGGTCTCGTCCCCGGTGAGTTGTTCCGGGAAACAGGTTGAGTGGTTTTTTCCAGAGGATACCGTCGTGCAAAATACCGTAAGTAATTTTCCCAAGCCCGTGAATGACCCGGCTCACAGTTACGCCCCGTCGACCCCGCCTCGGCAAGCGCTTCAGGAGGCCTTGCGATCGCTGGAAGGCCGGGAAATGGAGATCCCCCTGATCATCGGCGGCCGGGAGGTCCGAACGGGAAATCTGGACCCGTGCATCCAGCCCCATGCCCATGCCAAAGTGCTGGCCCGGTATCACAAGGCCGGGATCAACGAAGTCCGGATGGCGATCGAGGCGGCCGCCCGTGCGAAAAGCGACTGGGAGAATTTCCCGTATCCGATGCGGGCCTCCATTTTCGTCAAGGCCGCAGAGCTGCTGGCGACAAAATATCGATATGTTCTCAATGCCGCCACGATGCTCAGCCAGAGCAAGAACCCGTTCCAGGCCGAGATCGACAGCGCCTGCGAGCTGGTGGATTTCTGGCGGTTCAACCCCTGGTACGGCCAGGAACTGTTCAAGGAACAGCCGGCCTATTCGCCGACGGGGACCTTGAACTTCTGCGAATATCGGCCGCTGGAAGGGTTCGTCTTCGCCGTCACGCCGTTCAATTTTACCTCCATCGCGGGCAATCTCCCGACGGCGCCGGCCCTGATGGGAAATGTGGTACTGTGGAAACCCGCTTCGACGGCGGTGTATTCGGGTTACCACATCATGAAGATCCTGCAGGAGGCCGGGTTGCCGGACGGGGTGATCAATTTTCTACCGGGGTCGGGTTCCCAGGTCGGCGGGCCGGTCCTGGATTCGCCCCAGTTGGGGGGCCTGCATTTTACCGGCAGCAATGCCGTCTTCAACCAGATGTGGAAAACGATCGCCGGAAATCTGAGCCGATACAAATCCTACCCGCGGATCGTCGGGGAAACGGGTGGCAAGGGATTCCTCGTGGCTCACCCATCGGCGGACCTGGAAGCCCTGGCAACCGCGATTGTCCGGGGTGCATTTGAATACCAGGGGCAGAAATGTTCGGCCCTGTCGCGCATGTATATTCCGCAGGGTCTGTGGCCGAAATTGAAGGAAATCCTCGCCGAGCAACTCAAGACCGTCAAGATCGGGCCCGTCCAGGATTTCAGGAACTTCATGAATGCCGTGATCGACAAGCCCTCGTTCGACAAAACCCGGGGGTATATCGAGGCGGCCCGAGCGTCAAGCGAAGCGAATGTTCTTTTCGGTGGCCGATGCGATGACAGTGTCGGGTACTTCATCGATCCGACCGTAATCGAGACCGCCAATCCCTCTTATGTCACGATGGTCGAGGAACTGTTCGCCCCGGTGTTGACGGTCTTTGTCTATCCGGATGCCGAATTTCTGGGGGTTCTCCGCCTGTGCGACCAGACCAGCGTGTACGGCCTGACGGGTTGCGTGTTTTCGCAGGACCGATATGCAATCTACCAGGCCTTCCGGGCTCTGCGGCATGCGGCCGGGAACTTCTACATCAACGACAAGCCCACNNGCAGCAGCCCTTCGGCGGGGCGCGGGGTTCGGGAACCAACGACAAGGCAGGGGCTATGGTCAACCTGCAGCGGTGGGTCAGCGTTCGCACCGTCAAAGAGACCTTCTGCCCGCCGACCCAGTATTCGTATCCCTTTATGGGATAATCGTTTACGAGGCGCGGGGTTAGGCAGAGGGCTGCGGGATTATTCCTTCTCCACTTCCTGCGACAATTCGATGCTGCGCTGGCGGGCACGGGTCATTCCGGCCATCAGGACATCGCCGAGATGCTGGGTCTTGAAGACCTCCATGGCCGCTTCGGTGGTGCCCCGCGGGCTGGTCACCTTCCGCCGCAATTCGGCCGGACTTTCGCCGCGTCCATAGGCCTGCTTGGCCAGCACGCCGGCCCCTTTGGCGGTTTGATAGACCAGTTCCTCGGCGATATCGGTCGGAATGCCCATCTGTTCGGCGGCCCGGACCATCTCTTCCATAATCAGAAAGAAATAGGCCGGCCCCGACCCGCTGACGGCCGTAACGGCATCGATCAACTCTTCCTTTTCCACGATAACCGCCTTGCCGACGGCCGTGAATAGTTCGATTGCCCGCCGTTTTGCCTTTTCGGAGACATCGGTGCAATATAGGGCGGACGCCCCCTCGCCGACCATGGCAGGTGTATTCGGCATGGAGCGGATAACCTGGACATTTCCCAATTTTCGGCGGAGATAACCGGTCGTGATCCCTGCGGCGATGGAGATCACCAGGACATTTT
>PMBP01000266.1 GCA_003152975.1 Phycisphaerales bacterium
GTCGCCTCCAGCGCCTCGGTGAGACGATCGCGGATCTCTTTGGCCGTGTTTCGAAGCCGGGTAAATTCATCGGCAGGGGTATTTTTCTGGCGAAGTCGATCGCCATACTCCCGATACACTCCCCGTACCCGGTCCAGTTGTTTCTGCATGTCGATGCCGTCGGCGAACGAATCGAACGCGGCATAGATCGGTTTTCGCAGGGCATCAACCTCGGCCGCTTCCCGACGCACCTGGGTTTCCGATCCGCGGCTGAAGATCGCGTTTTGCATCTTGCGGAATTCGATCGTCTCGCGGAAGACCACCGCGCCCATCCCCCGCCACAGCATCGGTATCAGTACGATCCCCAGCAGCAGGCACAGCAGCGTCACCGATCCGGCCGCGGCGCCCGTGAAGAGCCGATCAAAAAGCTGTCGAAGCATCGTTCTCATCGCCGGCCCCCCTTGCGATGGATCCGCGCCATGAAATGCTCGCTGATCAGGTTCATCCCGAAGGTGAACACCAGCAACAGGCACCCGATGGCGAACAGGGCGTGGTAATGGGCCGTTCCCCGTGCCGTCTCGCCCATCTCCTGGGCGATGGTGGCGGTCATCGGCCGAACGGACTGCGACAGATCCCACCACGGCGACGGAATCTGCGAGGCCATCCCCGCCGCCATCCACACGACCATCGTCTCTCCGATCGCCCGCATCATCCCCAAAATCACCGCCGCGATAATCCCGCTGTAGGCCGCCGGAATCACCACCTGGATCAGCGTCTCGGCCCGGGTCGCGCCCAGCCCGTAGGAGGCCTCGCGGGTCTCACGGCCCACCGCCGACAACGAATCTTCCGCCACGCTGATGATCGTCGGCACCGCCATGATCGCCAGGATCATCGCCGCGTTCAGCGAGTTGGCCCCCGTTGAAAATCCGAAGGAATTCTGAAGCCACGGCGCCACGACAACAATCGCGAAGAACCCGTAGGCCACCGAGGGAATCGCCGCCAGGATCTCGATCACCGGCTTGATGGACTGGCGGATCGAGAAGTGGGCGATGTCGCTGAGGAACACCGCACACAACAATCCCACCGGAACCGACAACACCAGCGCGACAATCGTCACATACAACGATCCGACAATCGCCGGCAGCACGCCGAATTCCGGATGGACCTCGGCCTCCGGATACCAGTTTCTCCCCCCGAGAAATTCCGCCAACCGCTCGAGGGCCTGCCCAAAGGTTTGCGTCCGGAGGAAGGGTATGGCTTCCTTGACGACGAACCAGAAAATCAGAAGAACGGCCAGCACCGAGACCAGCGTAATGACAAACAAGGTCCCCCGCCCCAGACGGCCAAAGACATAGCCCAGCAGATCCTGTCCCGGAGAAAGAAGCAGTGGCCGAGTAAATTCTGCCACCACCTTAGGGTTTCCAGAGTGACCCCGCTCGCCGGCCCCGGAGGGCGGCTTCAGGGTGAACATGTTGGGTTTAACGGTTTCCACGGGACCTCTCTTCTCCAGTCTATAGTAGTCCCCGCCGGATGGACCGACGAATCGATTCTCAATAGCTGGTCAGCGGAATAAATCCCTTGGCCTCGATGATCTCCTGACCTTTTTCGGTCAGATAGAAGCTGCAAATCTCGTGGACGATCGAGCCGAGCTTGGGGTATCCGTTAGTGAACAGAAACAGCGGACGGCTGGCCGGATACTTGCCCTTGGAAATCGTGGCCTTGGTGGGCATCACGCCATCCAGCTTGATCGCCTTGACAGAGGCATCGACAAATCCCAGCCCCACATAGCCGATTGCGCCCGGCGTCGTTTTGACTCGGGCATGGGCCTGCGGATTGGAGCTGACATATTCCACCGACGCGGCCATCTTCTCCTTGTTGATCACCAGTTCGTGAAACGATTCGTAAGTGCCCGAGGAAGTGTCGCGGCTGATCACTACGATTGCCAGATTCGGGCCGCCCAGTTCCTTCCAGTTGGTGATCTCGCCCTTGTAAATCTTGGTGATTTGGGCCTTGGTCAGTTCCGTCACCGGATTGGACGGGTGCAGAACAATGCACACGCCGTCCATCGCGATGGCATGTGCCACGGGCAGGACCTTTTTGGCCACCGCCGCGGTGAATTCGGCCTCTTTCATAAAGCGACTCATCATGGCGATCTGACAACGCCCTTCGATCAAGGCCGCAGCCCCATCGCCGCTGCCGGTCTTGTTGACCGTGATCGCGACTTCCGGGTGCATCGCCTTGAACGCCTCGGCGAAGGCGTCCCCGATCGGACCGACCGTCGTGGAACCGTCCACCACGATTCCGCTCTCGGCCGCCCATACGACGGGGGCCATCGCCAGCATTCCGACCACCATGGCAATCATTCCAACTCTGGATCGTACTTCCGTTCTGTTCATGGTTCATCCTTTCATTCATCCGATCGTTTGTTCTGATTCACTTGTCTATCGGATTGTACGAACAACCCGTTAGCGTTCGATGAGGGTCCCGTGAAATTCCCGCTAAGCTATTCGATTTGTTCACTTAAAGAATGAGTCATGTCAGTTAAACCCCAGCAAGGAAATGGTTAGAAAATGGTTAACGAGACCTTTTCCGGAGTCTGCGTCTATGGATCTTCCGCCTCTCTCCACCCGAAAAAGCCGCGGCCATTTCGCCCCGGATCACCAATCCAACCGATTTGGAGAATCCTTTCAGGTCCATTCGGCTCAGACCCCGATGGGAAGATGGATGCTGAAGGCGCTGCCTTTTCCCGGCGAACTTTCGACCGCCACGCGACCTCCGTGCGCCTGGGCGATGTGCTTGACGATGGCCAAGCCCAAACCGGTCCCCCCCTGTTTTCGGCTTCGGGCTTTATCCACACGGTAAAACCGTTCAAACAATCGCGGCAGATACTGCGGCTCGATCCCGCAACCGGAGTCGATGACGCCGATCATGACCGTCCCGTTGGTCCTGGCCGCCTCGATCTTCACTTCGCCCTTTGGGTTGCTGTACTTGATCGCGTTGTCGATCAGATTGACGACCGCCTGTTCCAGCAGCGCCGGATTCATCCGTGCGGCCAGATTCTCTTGGCAGCTTACCTGCAGCGAAACCTCTTTTTCCGCGGCCTTGCCCTCGCAGAGCTGCACGGCCGCCTGGATCACCGGACGCAGGGGCCCCGTTTGCAGTTCAATCTCGGATCGATCCGTTTGCTGCTCAATCCGCGACAACATCAGCAGGTCGTCGATGATCGCGTTTAATCGTTGTGTTTGCCGCGCCACAATATCCAAAAAGTGTTTGGTGTCGGCCGGATCGTGGATCGCCCCATCCGACAGCGTCTCGATGAATCCCTTGATCGAGGTGATCGGCGTCTTGAGTTCGTGCGAGACATTGGCCACGAAGTCCCGTCGCACATTCTCCAGCCGCCGCAACTGCGTGACATCGTTGAGCACGATCACCGCCCCGATCCTGCGGCCTGCGGTGTCCCGCAATGCCGTTCCCCGGGACTGGATGTACCGGTCCTGCTGGAATTCCCGCAGAACCATCTGGCCTTCGAGGGCCTCGTCGCCGGCCAGAACCCGTTCGACGAAGGTCAGCAATTCCACATTCCGCACCACCTCTTGCAGCCCTCGCCCCTCCGGGAAAGAGCCCGTAATCCCCATCAGTCGGCTGGCGGCCTCATTGAGGATCAGGAGGTTATACCGGTCATCGACGGCCAGCACCCCTTCGGACATGCTGGACAGGATCGCGTCGCGTTCATTCCGTTCAGCCACGGTGACGCAGATTCGCTCGTCCAGTTCCCGAGCCATCTGATTCATGGCCAGGGCTACCGGCGCCATTTCCAGCCAGTCCGGGATCGGGACTTTGTAGTCCAGGTCGCCGGTGGCAAATCTCTCGGCGCCATGCTTGATGTCCTCCAGGGGCCCGCTGATCCTTCGCGAGACCATCCCGATCAAGACCGCCGCCGCAAACAACACGACCGCTCCGCCAGCCAGGATATGGCGGCGGAGGGTTGCGGTGGCCCGATCGATGGACTCGATGGAC
>PMBP01000059.1 GCA_003152975.1 Phycisphaerales bacterium
ACCTGCTCAACCCGCTGCAAAATGTTCCCCCGAAATCTGGAACACGGTGGCGAGCCAATTTTTATCGCGTCGATTACGATGACGGTAAGGGTACGGGTTGGGAATGGGCACGGGTCGGTCCCAGTTTTCACGAATTCGAAAAATTCGGTACGCTCGTATTTGAGTAGAACGGCTCAAAGCAATGGTCCGCGAGGAATGATCGGATTCCGTTTTGGGCCAGTGATTGTTGTCGAGACCGGTGTATGGATTGAGATGGTGATAGCAGGTGGAGATTTGCGATGTCGATGGTAACCAAGCTGAATCGGCGGGATTTTCTGAGGGCGGCATCGATTGCGGCGGCGGGGGTGCCGTTGGGTATCGGGGAGTCGGTCCTCGGACAAGAGCCGGGGCAGCGACCCGCGCGGGCGGAAGGTGTGGAAGCGATCAATCCCTGTGGGCGTGTGCCGGTCAGTCTGATCATTGACGATTCGACCTGTCTGGTGAATATGGCCCATTTCGGGATACCGCAGTTTGCGGAGGTGTTTCCGGATCAATACAAGCAGGACTGGCGGAAACTGCCGCGTGAGATCCCGGATGCGTTCGTGCGCAAGTTCGGCCTGTGGTGCCGCCAGCACGGGGTCAAGGGTAAGTACAGCATTGTGCCGTATCCGGCCTGTGTCGGGTGGATCGATCGGTTTTTGCCGGGGTGGTCGAAGAAGGAGCTGGAGGAAAGTGCCAATCTGGTTCGCGAGTTGATGATGCCCGACTGGGATATTCATCCGGAGATGATATCCCATACTCGGGTGATCGACACCAGAACGGGAAAGCCCTATCCGGAGGCCAGCGCGCGGTACATGGAGAACTGGCAGTGGACGGACGGGCGAAGCGTTGATGAGTTGACCGACTATATGCGTTACTCACTGCGGATTTTGCAGAGTGCCGGTTTTGTCTGCGAGGGGATTACCACGCCGGGCGGATTCGGCAATGGAGTGCGAAAGGAATTATCGCAGGCAACCCTGGCGTCCTGCCGGGATGTGTTCAAGACGGAAATTCCGCATTACTTCCGGGATCTGTTTACGGACGATCAAAGCGTAAAACCCCGCGTGGAATATGCGGCGGGACTGGATGGGGACGATCCCCGGTGCGTGGTCTCGATCATCGGTTGTACGGGGGATTGGTTTGGCGGATGGGATGGGCTGGAGCGCGGATCGGCGGACAAGTTCATCACCGCCGATCTTGCGTCGGGACGGATGGTGGAGGTGATCGAAAAAAGCGAACCGGCCGTTATGGTGTGTCATTGGCCGGGGATCTATTTCAACGGCGAGGAGGCGGGATTTGATATTCTCAAGGAGGTGGTCAAGCGGCTGCACAGCCGATACAACCATTTGATTTGGATGAATCTGTCCGAGATATCGCGGTATTGGGCGGCGAAGGAACTGACGCAAATCAGCCGCGATGGGGCCCGAATCATTGTGAAGGCCCCGTTTGCGTGTCCGCGGTTTACCCTGCGGTTGTCCGGTCTGTCATCAGCCCCGCCCCGACTGACCGGCCTTGACACGCCGGTCGCACTGCGGAAGGCCGGCAGCCCTCTGGACCTGCAAAGTGGGTCCTGGTATTCCAACGAAAAGAATACCTTCGTCTGCTTTGATTTGCCAAAGGGGACAACGAAACTCGAATTCTGAGCTTTTCGAGGACACAATGGAGACAACGATGGAATCACCCCATGCCCAATTGAATGGTGCTCAGTCCCGGCGTCTCCAATCTCTGGACGCCTACCGTGGGCTGATCATGCTGACCCTCCTGTGCGGTGCGATCTTTTCATCGCTGAAAGGTCACCCCGTCTGGAACTGGCTCTATGTCCAAAATGAGCATGTCGCGTGGGAGGGCTGCGTGTATTGGGACCTGATCCAGCCCTCGTTCATGTTCATGGTCGGCGCGGCGATGCCCTTTGCGTTCGCACGACGCTCGGCGCTGGGCGACGCGTGGGGCCGGCAGTTCCGTCATGCCCTGATTCGTGCGTTCAACCTGGTCCTTATCGGCGTTCTACTCGACCACTTCGGCGCGGAAAAAATTCAGATTGGATTCATCCGCGTTTTGCAACAAATCGCCGTTGGCTATCTGTGTGCGTTCTTCGTCATCCATCGCGCCCTTCGCATACAGGGTATCGTTGCTCTGTCGATCCTTGTCGGATATCAGCTTCTCTGGATGTATAATCCATGGAACGGTCCCGGCGGTCTGTGGGCCCAGGGCAACCAGAACATCGGCAGCGCCTTCGACCTGTGGTTGCTCGGCCGGAATTACTCCGGTCTCTATGTCGGGATGAATGCCATTCCGGCCACCGCGACCATTCTTTTCGGGGCCATGGCCGGCCGGGTGATCCTGATGATGGATCATCGACGGGCCTGCGGGGTATTGCTCCTTGCCGGGATCTGCGGCGTCGCGATCGGTCTGGCCGTCAGTCCGTGGTTTCCGCTGATCAAACGCATCTGGACGCCCAGTTTCGCCGTCTTTGCCGGGGGCTGCACCACGCTGATGCTTCTGATTTTCTTCTGGATCATCGAGGTTGTCGGCTGGAAGAGATGGTCTTTCCCTCTGGTAGTGGTCGGCACCAATTCAATCGCGGCCTATGTGATTGGAAACGCATTCGGGGGCTGGTTCCGCAGTCTCAGCGGCGTCTGGGCGAACGGACTGAAAGGACCCTTGGGAGATGTGGGGTTTTCGATCTTTCGCAATGCCCTGTTTGCCGCGGCCGCGTGGGGAGTGTTGTACTGGCTGTATCGGCGCAAGATCTTCTTTAAGGCATAAGACGAGCCATATAGTCCTTATCAGCAATGAGGCGCAACTGACGGCCTCGACATCCCTCAGGGAAGAGGGTGAACGAGTCGTCAGATCATGTTAATCCTCTTGTTTCTGGGAGGTACAGATGTTAGTGTAATGCAATTCAGTTGTGTAGTGGACAAGTTGGCATGTAAAGGTACGGTTATCAGGGAAATC
>PMBP01000445.1 GCA_003152975.1 Phycisphaerales bacterium
TCCCAAACCTTGCGGAAGTCCATGAACAGCGGCGGATTGCCGCCGGATAGCCAGTTGGTGAAGAGCATCGTTAGCAGGCCCTGGACATCGGCCTCGGTGGCGAAGGGCACGGCGGGCTTGCGGCCGGTGTGGTCGAATGTCGAGTTCATCAGCGACTCGGCCAGATCGCAGATCGGCAGCGGGATGCCGCGGCGGTCGCTGCCCCATTCCAGCTGGTTCATGAAGCCGCCGCCGACGGCGTTGAGGTCGGCAACCAGGTCCCGCATGATCAGGTACATCGCCAGCGATTGGTCGAGCTTGACATCGGCGTCCGGCTGCGAAAGGTCGAGGCGATCCCCGAGGTTGCGTTTGAGCCAGGAGCGGAAATCTTTCAACTCCTTGGCGTCGAAGGCGCCTTTGTTGAGCTTGTCGGCCAGCAGCTTCATATCCAACCGCGTGATTTCCAGGCCGAAGGTCCGCCGCGTGGGGATGATGTGGGCCAGTGCGGTTTCCATGCCCATCGAGTCGTGACCGAAGACGGCGACGCGGCGGCCGCGGAGGCCGACGACGGTCATGGCCGCATAGCACCAGTCGATCAGGGCCTTGACGGTGGAATCGGTCGGCTGGGGCTTGGCGCCGGTGTCGGGCCAGGTGCCGACATTGAGGTGCGTGAGGCGGCCGGACTGGGCGAGGGCTCCGTTGACCGCGTGGGCATAGACGACGCCGGGCTTGGGGGCGCTGTTGCCGCAGGTGATGTTGACCGGCAACTCGGCGGGGAAGTGGGCCAGCAGACTCATCAGGGTCAGTTGCGGAAAGGCCCAGGTGTCGGGCGTGCAGACGATGGCGCCGACGCCGGAGTCCTGGAACTGGCGGGCGACGATGTCGGCCTGCCGCTCGCCGTCGATGAGGACCGGCGACCAGACCACGCCGACAGGGGTGCCGTCGGGCATCCGCACTTCGGCGGCGATCAGCTCGGCGATGGTCTCGATGATGTTGACGGTCCGCTGCCGCGAGGCCGCGTCGATCCGCGGGTCGCAGGCGGCGCAGACGCCGAAGGTCACCGTCGAGGGCTTGACGGTCTTGCTGGTAGCCAGTTTCTTTGCCTGTGTCATGGTTATCTCCTGTCGCAATTCGTACGGCGACCGGTTGCGGCGGCCGCGAAAGGGTTCGATCCGCCCGGATGGGCGACTTGTCGGCGACTATTGTATGGAAAAGTGGCCGGAGAATCAATTGTCAACCTGTTGACAATCGGCCGGGGGACAACGGATAATGGCCATTCAGAATTTGGGTTGTTGGATTTCTGGCGGAGACGATTATGAAACACAATCGAGTTATATTGGCGGCATACGGGTTGCTGGCGGCAGGGGTGTGGGGATTGTGCGGGTGCCAAAGCCCCTATCGGATCCAGGGGGAAAACCGGCAGACCAGCCGGATATCGGCGGAAATGCGGGGGGTACTGGACCGGTTCCGAGAGGATATCCCGCGGCGGATGGAACAGAACAACATCCCGGGTTTTACGATCGCGCTGGTGGATAATGAGGGAATCCTGTGGACGGCGGGTTTCGGATTCACCGATACCGACCACGAGATTCCGGTGACGCCGACGACGATCTTCAGCATCCAGTCGATGTCCAAGACCTTCACCGGTACGGCCATGATGACGGCGGTGCGGGACGGCCTGCTGGATCTCGATGCGCCGATCACAAAGTACCTGCCGGACTTTACCGTCAACAGCCGGTTCGAAGAGCATCCCGAACAGAAGATCACCCTGCGGCTTTTGCTGAGCCATACGGCGGGTTTCACGCACGAAGCCCCGGTGGGTAACAACTTCGACACGACCTGTCCGTCATTCGAGGAGCACATTCGGAGTATCTCACAGACCTGGCTGAAGTTTCCCGTCGGGCAGGGGAACAGCTATTCGAATCTCGGGGTCGACCTTGCGGGGTATATCCTGCAGCGGGTGACGGGAAAGGCGCTGGCCGAGGCGATGCGGGAACGGATTTTCGCGCCGCTGGATATGCCGTACAGTTCGATGGACATGGCCGTCATCCGGAAAAATCTGAACCGGGCGATCGGCCATCAGTTCGGCGTCGAGCGGGTTCCGCTGGAGATACCGATACTGGCGGCCGGTGGGGTCTATACCAACGCGCAGGATCTGAGCCGCTTTGTGCAGTTTCATCTGAATCGCGGCCGTGTTGGGGACAAACAAATCCTCGATGGGAAAATCCTGGATGTGATGTACGGGCAGGCCGGGGGACCGCCGCTGGCGATTGGCAAGGGCAAAAATCACGACAGCGTGTATTATTTTCATGGCGGCGGGGGATTCGGTTTTCTGACCAACATGATGTGGTATCCCGAGTACGGCATCGGCGCCATCGAGCTGACCAACTCGGCCCACCACACGATTCAGGGCAAAATTTCCGGCGAACTGTTGGATGAGTTGATCAACCAGAAACTGGTGACAAAGCGATCGATTCCGGCGCCGCCGGCCGTGGCGGCGAAAACGAATCCGCCGCAGGCCGCGCCAAGCTTTGAGCCGACGCCATACAAAGACGAGTGGGCTAAGTACCTCGGCCATTACGACATCATTCGAAAGAGTTGGGGGTTGTTCTGGTGGGCCCGGATCGGCGAATTTTTCGGAATCGGCCGGACGAGCGTGGATGTGCAAAAGAAAGACGGCTTTTTGATTTTCGACGGTACGAAGCTGCTGGAGTATAAGCCGGGATTGTTCTTTTCACCCGATGGAGAAGCCATTGATTTTCGCGGCGAGGTTCCGACCTGGAGAAATCTGAAGCTGAAACGAATGTAGAAGAGAGGCTCAATAATGAAACGCAATCATCTTTTCATAACCGGTTTTGTTTGTCTCTTGGTTTGTTGGGGATGCGGCAAACCGGGTGGAAATCCACGGAAGGATATATGGGGAATTATCCGTGAGGGTAATGTTACAGCGCTTCGAAAACTCATTAAACATGATCTGTCTGTTGTTCATTCACGGGGGGAACACGATTTCACTCCTTTACATTTTTGTGTAACCAATGCTTTATTTGAACCTTCCTCCCACAAAGAAATCATCGATGTCCTTCTTGCTTCCGGTGTGGAGCTCGATGCGCGATCGGACGATGGCTCCACCGCTTTGCATTATGCTGCCTTGCTCGGGCAGGTTGAGGATATTCAACAATTGTTAGCGGCAGGGACCGATATCAATGCACAAAATCTGAATGGTACTACAGCCCTATTTAATGCCGTCTTGAACTGTCGAATTGACGTAATACGCCTTCTTCTCAAAAATAACGCCGACGTCAATCAGGGATGCTCAGTTATAGCGGAAGCAATCCCCATGTATAATGTTTCGCAGCCTGGAAAGAGTAATAACTGGGACCTTACCAAGATCGTATTCCAAGAGCCGGAGAACAAGAATGACAAGATGAAAATGTTGGAGATGTTGCTGGACAAAGGGGCCAACCCGAACAGTAGAATTATCAATTCGGATGAACCCCTTCTCGTTTATGCCTGTTTTTCGGGGCAATACGATGTTGTTCAACTTTTGTTGGCACATGGGGCAGATGTCAATGCCATTCGTGTAAATGGCTTAACTGGACTTCATATGGCCGCTCTGAGAGGGAATGTTGAAATTGCCCAATTTCTTCTTGAAAAGGGTGCGAATATAAATGTTTTGACTAAAGATGGGGTATCACCACTTGCTTATGCTGAAATGATTCAGAATATAGAAATGATTGCGCTGCTTAAAAATCGAGGAGCGGAAAAGTAATAGATTACTTATCGAGGAATATTTCCATGCCGCAGTCACCGCAGCGGAATTCAACGCGGAGCTGGTTGCCGTCTTCATCGATCAGGAGGAGGGGCTCGGCGGATGAGCTTTGGCCCGGACCGCCGCACAGGCCGAGTTGCTGACGGAGGCAATACTTGGTGGTCATGACGAGTCGGCCGGTCAGATCCAGGCCCGATTCGGCCGCAGATTCGATTGTCTCAACGCCGTGACGGACGAAGAAGCTATGGGCCTTCTCGTTGAGGACATGATCGCGGTAGGAGAGATGTTTTTCGGGGTAGGGGCAGGTTGGGTCGGCCAGAGGGATTCGACAGAGAAGTGTGGGGCGGTTTTGTTCGCGGAAGGCCTGTAACGCTTCGACAACGGAGCGGCGGAGCTGGTTGACGGCCGAGACGGGCAAAAAGGGAACGGGGTCGCAGTCGATCGAGCAGCCGGACGATTCAAAGATCGTGTTGCCGAGCTTTTGCAGTTGTTCGGCCAGCCGGTCGTGGGCCGTGTCGGGTTTTTGCGCGGGGGTATTTGGCCTTTTGTGTTCGACGGTTGCCGAGTGACCGTCTTCATCGCGGATCGTCAGGGCCAGACCGTTGGTCGTGTCAGACAAGCGAAGGGTGACGGGGATGGTCCTTCGGGCCGGATCGGATTCGAGCTGTTTCGTGAAGGCGTGGTCGTAGTTGCGGTAGATCGCCATTCCCGGTCGGATGCCGGCGATCTGGCGCGGGCGGATGAGGCGACCTTCGACGCCGTTGACGACGGTGCCGGTAAGATTATTGCTCTCGTCGAAAAAGCACAGGCCGTCTCCGTTGTGAAGTTCGGCGGCGGTGTCGAGAGTGAAGGCGCCCTTTTCCACGCGGGCGACCTTGCCGAGGTATTCGCCGATGGACTTGGGGGTGTCAATGGAGCCGAAGGCGTGCGACCTGCCGGAAAGGTCATAGTCGGTAAAGCCGCGGTTGAAGGTCTTGGCTGGATCAGGGACGAAGTTCAGTTGCACTCGGCCGGATGAGGATTTGCGCAACCCGCGGGCGGAAAGGATCGCGTCGAGTTTTTGGCGATAAAAGCCCACGATATTGGCGACATAGGCGGCATCCTTGAGGCGGCCTTCGATCTTAAAGCTGGTCACGCCTGCGTCGATGAGGTCTTCGAGGCGGTCGGAGAGATTCAGATCACGGATCGATAGCAGGAAACGACTCTCAACAAGCGTATTACCGCCGGAGTCCCGGAGGGAATACGATTTGCGGCAGGGCTGAGCGCACTGGCCGCGATTGCCGCTGCGGCCGCCGAGGGCGTAGCTGAGCGAACATTTGCCACTGGCGCAGACGCACAGGGCGCCGTGGATGAAACATTCCAGCTCGACGGAAACGGCGCGGCGGATGTCGCGGATCTGGTCGAGCGACAGTTCGCGGGCCAGGATCACGCGGGAAAAGCCGACCGATTCGAGGAAGCGGACTTTTTCGGGCGTGGCGTTGTCGGCCTGCGTACTGGCGATCAGCGATAGCGGCGGCAGGTCCAATTCCAATAACCCCATATCCTGGAGGATCAGGCCGTCAATCCCGGTGGCATACAGGTCGCGAATCATTTGCTCGGCGATCGGCAGTTCGTTATCGTAGAGCAGCGTATTGAGTGCCGCATAGACGCGAACATGATACGGATGTGCCAACTCGATGACGCGGCGGATGTCGTCGATGGGGTTGCCGGCGGCCTGGCGGGCGGAGAATTGCGGCGCGCCCAGATAGACGGCGTCGGCCCCGCACTGGATCGCGGCGATGGCGACGGCGGCATCCTTGGCCGGAGCGAGTAGTTCGATCGTGTTACCCATCAGTTTTTCAAGCGGTACTCGTAGAGCGAGTACCCGACTTCGCGGACGGCGGCGATGGTTTCGGGGTAGGGGTTGTCGCAGACATCGAGCAGGCCGATCTGGTAGTTTTCACCGTCGCCGCGGCCGGTGGTGGCTTGGTCGCGGTACTGGAACCAGTGCGTGCCGATGATCAGGGGATTGCGGAGGGCACCTTGGACATAGTTGCGGTAATGGGCGGCGCGGTCGTTCTGGTCGGCCGTGGGCACCAGGCCGGTGTGGAACATGCCGCGGTCGAGGGCCCCGAAGTGGAACTCGCCGATGATGACGGGCTTGTCGGCGCCGGCGGGAATGCGAAACGCCTCGACGCTACGCTCATAGCGGTTGTAGGCGATGACTTCACAGTACTTGACGGCGGCCGCGACGGCCAGGTCGTTGGCCCAGGCAAAGCGGCAGCCGAGGTATAACTGGCCGGGGGCGTCGGAGGCGAGCTTGTCGCGGATGGTCTTGAAGTAGGTCTCGGCGATTTTGGTATAGAAAGCCGTCAGGTCTTCGCGGGCCTTTTTCTTGTCAGGGTCTTTGGTACTTTTCAGCAGGTCGTCCCACGATGCATAGGAACTGCCCCAGGTCTGGTTGAGCTTGTCGATGGTATGGTATTTGGCCGTCAGGTCGGCGACGAATTGTTTCTTGGCGGGCTGGTCGGCGGGGCTTTTCAGCGCGGCGACAGCCAGCGAGGTATCGTCGTCCCAGCCGAGTTCGTTATGGACGAAAAAGCCGATGCACCACGGATCGCCGATGGCCTGGCCCTTGTGCTGGGCGACGGCGCGGTCGAGGTTGGCGGCGAAGGAGGGATCGAAGACATCGTGGAATTTTCCCCAGTAGCCCTCGCTACCCTCGATATTGCGGGAGCTGAAGCTGATGGTGGCGGTGTAGGGGGTCTTCTTCATGCGGTAGATCGAGCCGTCGGACCAGTTGGCGATGGTGTTCATGNNGGGCCGTACTTGCGAAGGAGGTTGGCGGCGCCGAAGTCGTAGGTTTCGTACGGGAGATGGTCCTTGTAGTAACCCTGCGGGGCCCAGTTGGCGCGGCCGTAGAAGGGGCCGAAGGGCGAGTCCTTGGCGGGCAACTGG
Organism: Phycisphaerales bacterium; assembly: GCA_003152975.1. Lineage (GTDB taxonomy): Bacteria > Planctomycetota > Phycisphaerae > Sedimentisphaerales > Anaerohalosphaeraceae > FEN-1350. Next base: position 6,686 of record PMBP01000445.1, read on the forward strand.
CTGAAGTATTTCTCGCGGGTGGAGATCGGCGTTGAGATGTTGCTGTTGACGCAGTCTGAGCCGTGCGACCAGAAGAGCCGGCCTTNNTCGGGATCGACCAGCCACCACTTGTTCTGAACTTTTTCGATGCGGAAGAATCCGGTGGCGTTGAGCTTGGGACCGGAGGCCCAGCCGCCGTATTGGTTCCAGCCCTGCGGGCCGGGATGGGCGGCCAGGTCCTNNAACTGGCCGTACTCGTCAATGAACGGCAGGAAGGTCTTGGCGTCGAGAACCTTCGTCGTGACCTCGGCGACGATTTTAGAAACTTCGAAGCGATGGTCCTCTGACAACTTATTAACAAAGAGTAGCAGTTGAGTGACATTGGCAGCATCCAGTTTGCCTTGATGTTCGGGGAAACCGCGCATGCCGACCAGTTCGAGCGGCCCCGAGAGAACCCACGGGGTACTGTTGAGTTTGACGGCGAGGGTCTTGGTTTTGCCGGGCTCGACGGTGACGCTGTCGGTGATGCAATTCTTGGTTCCGTCGGCGCCGGGATTATC
>PMBP01000325.1 GCA_003152975.1 Phycisphaerales bacterium
TTGCCGCGCTTGATGGCCGCCATCGCCGCCACGGCGTGCATGTGATCCGGCGTCGAGACGGTAACCGCGTCGATCTCCTTGTCCATTGTGTCGAACATCAGCCGGAAATTTTTGAACTTGCGGGCCTTGGGAAAATCTTTGAAGGTGCCCGCCGCGTGTTCATAATCCACATCGCACAGGGCTACAATGTTGTTTCCCTCGGCCACCGAATGAACGTCGCCCCCGCCCATACCCGACACGCCGACGCCGGCGATGTTCAACTTGTCGCTGGGCGCCGCTGTTCCGGCCTGGGCCAGGACATAACGAGGAACGATCGTGAATGCCGCCGCCGCGGCCGTACCCTGAAGAAATGTCCTTCGCGAAATCCGAATTTTGCCTCTGTTCATGCACAATTCTCCTACTTCAAAGGGTGTCCCGTTTCCGACCGAATCCATCCCCCTCCGGCCGGTATATCCTATTATTCCATCAAACCATACAAAACGGCCATAATCGTGACCGGATGGGCCACCATTTTACCCGTCAAATGCTCGATTTGCATCTTGCAGGTTGCACATTCCGTCAACACCACCGGGGACGGATTACCCTGGATGGCCCGCGCCATGTCTTTGCCAATTTCGGCCGACAACTCGCGATTCTTTCGCTGCATCCCGAAGGTCCCCGCCAGTCCGCAACACCCGGCATGGACATCCGTCAGCTTGACCCCGGCCAGTTTCGCCAATAAGGAGACGCTTGATCCCTGGGCCCGCATTGCACACAAATGACAGGGAGCATGATACGCATATTCCGAGTGCAGCAGGATCGTCCAATCGTGTTCGCCGGCGGCGCCTATTGCCGAACGGTCCGGCATCGGTTTGAGCCGTCCCTGCCGACGAAAGTCTTCCAGATAACTCATCAGTTCGTAGGTATTTTCGCTGACCCGACGGGCGTCATCCGAGGAATCCAGCAACCGAAGCTCTTCCCGCAAAAACAACGCCGCACTGGGTTCCGAACAAATAATTTTCCGGCCTTCCTTGACAGCCCACACAAAGGACCGGAGCGAGTACTGCATTTCCTTGCGGGCCGTTTTAAGATCGCCATACACAAAGGCCGGCAGCGGCGACGGTCTCTGGTCGGGAACAATCACGTCGATCCCATTGTGCCGGAGGATCTTGATGACCGCAAACCCCAGTTCGTGATCGTTGAAATTGGCATAGCTATCGACAAAGTAAGCCACCCGATCGATCGGCTCGGTCACGGGGGCAACCGATGCAAGGTAGTCTCGGCTCTTGGCCAGGAACGATCCCCGCTGAAACCTCGGCAGCGGACGCATCCGATCCACACCCACCAACCGCTGCATCATATATCTCGGAAACCGCCAGCCCAGAACCCAGTTGCTCAACGGGGCAAACACGCTGCCCATAACGCTCATCTTCCGGTTCCGCGCCAGCGCCCACTCCGCACGGCGGAATCCCTTTCGCCGCCCTACTTCCGCTCGGGCCTCGATCACCAGCTTGGAAATGTCCACTCCCGCAGGGCATTCCACCGTACACATCTTGCAGTTGACACAATGTCCGAGGATTGTCTTGAATTCATCGGAGGTGAAATCCTTTTCCGAAAGCACGCCCGTGATCCACGCCCGCAGCAGGTTGGCCTTGCCGCGCGAGCAATCCGTCTCCTGGCCCAGCGCCCGGAACACCGGGCACATCCGTGCCCCCGGCCGGCAACTGAGGCACACCCCGTCGCCGTTGCATTGATCGATCTCGAAGCGGAACTCGTCCGGGTCAAACAGGAGGTTGGTCTTGAGCCGCTCCGGCATCGGCAGATTCGCCGCCCGCAGATTTTGGGTCATGACTTCCGGATCATCGTTGATCACCTTGCCGGGATTCATCAGGCCCGTCGGGTCGAACAAATCTTTCACATGTCGCAGGATCTGATAATACGAATCGCCGTACTGCCGCTTGAGGAACGCCGCCCGCAACAGGCCGTCGGCATGTTCGCCGCTGATCGACCCGCCCAGCGACCAGGCCAGATCAAAGACTTCCGCGGCGATCTTGACCATCCGCTGGACTTCTTCCGGCCGGCTCAGGTCAAGATACGGCCGGATGTGCAACTCCCCGTCGCCCGCATGACCGTAAAAGGCCATGGGGATGTCGTACTTGGACCCGATCTTCTGCAGGCCGGCGATATACACGCCAAGCTTGCTGTGCTCGACGGCGACATCCTCGATAAACGCGATCGGATGCGACGGTCCCTTATCGCGGTTGAGCAATGGAACCGCATCCTTCCTCGATTGCCACAACCGTTGCTGGCTTTGAGCGTCGAACACTCGCATCGATCCGCAGATCAGATCCTTCACGGCCGCTTCCGTGCGGACAATTCCGGCCTCAACCTCGGCGCGATCCTGCCCCACATGTTCGATCATCAGCGAAGCGACGCCCTTACTGGGAAAGATATCCGCATACTGCGGGTAGGCCTTCAGGGCCATCTCGACCAGCGTTCGGTCCATCAATTCGCACGCCGATGGGCCGGTTTCCACAATCAACGGCACGGCCTTGGCCATCCGTTCGAAGCTGTCAAACTCAACCTGCAGCAGGGCCTTAACCTTCGGCAATGCGACCGTCCGCAGGGACACCTCGGTGATGATCCCCAGCGTCCCCTCCGATCCGGCCATCAATTTGGCCAAATCCAGCCGCCCATCATGATAGATCCCCTTGAGCCGGTATCCCGAACGATTTCGCCGGGTTTTGGGCAACGCCTCCTCGATCAGACCCTCCGTCCCCTCCAGCAGTTTGACCAGATTCCGGGATATTCGATGAATCGTCGTTTCCTTTTCCTGCGGCAGACTCGGATCATAATTGTTGCTCAGCTCCGCAATCGAGCTGTCGGCCAGAACCACTTCCATCCGCTCAATGAATTCGGCGATATAGCCATACTGAAGTGAGTGGGCCCCGGTGGCGTTGTTGGCAACGATGCCCCCGATCACCGCTCGGTTTCCGCTGGACGGATCCGGGCCGATCTTTCGGCCAAACGGGGCCAAATAGGCGTTCAGTTCATCCAGAACCACCCCCGGCTGGCAGACCACCACCTCCCCATCCCGCTGGACGCCCAGGATCTTGTTCATGTGCCGGGCCGTATGGATGACAATCCCGCCGGTCAGGGCCTCACCGGCAAGGCCGCTGCCTGCGCCTCGGGCCGCGACGGGAATGCCGTGTTCCCCGGCATAGCGAACCACGGCCGACACCTCTTCGGCCGTACGCGGGGTTGCCACGCACAGCGGCAGTATCTGGTAGATGCTTGAATCGGTGCTGAAGGCAATGCGGGTGAAGATGTCCGTTCGGATATCCTCCGTACCGCCCGACAACACCTTACCCAGATCCTTCTTGATATGTTCCGGCTTTACCGCCACAATCGCTCCCAATGCAAATCCGCCGATCCTGCATTGGAGCATTATACCGGCTTACCCCCCGCTCGACAATCCTCGAACCGGGCAGGATATCCCGAGCTTCGATATCAGCTGGTTATGGGTGGAAAATGGATCTTGATCGGATGAAGAAAATGCACGGCCCCCGCGAAGGGAATCACAAACATAAACGGCAGAAACACGGCCACAGGATAGTGCCACCATCGGGGTCGTCGCGTCCCGGCCCGTTCCGGCAGGCAATAGGCCGGCAGATAGACCATCAGCCCATAGACAAACATCCAAAATCCCACCGATGCCAGGGCCTGTAAACCGGCCATGCTCATCTCCGCCAGTGTCCCCGTCAGCCCGAACAGGAACATCACTTCCAGGGGTGAATAATCGATTTTCCGCAACAGCACCGCCCAGCAGATGAACATCGGCACAAACACCACCACGCTGTGCAGGCACACCACATCCAGGTAATTCGCCGACGCTGTGATATAGGCCTGCCCCACCTCCACCCCGAAGACCGGCGCCAGATTCGTCATCGTCACCGTGACCGCCTCCTCCAGCAATGCCATTCCCGTACAGAACAGCACGAACTTGACCGGCCATCGGATCGGGATGGGTCCAACGAAACGCCGGATATGCTTCTTGAAAACCATACTGACCAGACCCACGCCGATGCACCACAGCAGGATCAATCCCCACGCCATGCACAGAACCGCCCGCCCAATCGGATTGGGCCAATTCAACACAAACACCAGCGCCGAAGTCGCAAAACCATACACGGCCAGCACAATTAACAGAATCCGAAGGAAACGATCGGTTTTATATCTCATCATTATAGTGTAACGGATTGTTCAGGCACTGCCAACCGGAAACGCCGTACTCTAAAGAGTGTAACGCTGAATACCGGCGATGAGTTACTTGAAGTCTTCGGGATTGTACTGGGTTTCGTAGCGGGTGCCGCCCAGACGCAGGGCCGCCAGCTCGGCCTCGCTGACCTTGCCGTGGATGAATTCCTGCACGATGGAATTGGGATGGTTGCGGATGTGGTCGGCGTCGCCGTCGGCGATGATCTTGCCGTTGTGGAACATGATAATCCGATCGGCGATCTTGTAGGCGCTGTTCATGTCGTGGGTAACGACGATGCTGGTCACATGTAGCTCGCGCTTGAGCTTGAGGATTAGTTCGTTGATGATGTCCGAGCGAACCGGGTCCAGACCCGTCGTGGGCTCGTCATACATGATGATTTCGGGATTCAGCGCGATCGCCCGGGCCAGGGCCACGCGTTTTTTCTGCCCGCCCGATAAGCTGGCGGGGTACTGATGCTGAAAGCCGTCCATGCCGACCATCGCCAGCTTGCTCTTGACCAGCTCGTCCAGGGCCTTCCAGTTGGTGGTTTTCTGTTTCTGCTGGATGGGGAAAATGATATTCTCATACACGGTCAAACTGTCGAACAGGGCGCTCATCTGAAAACAGAACCCGTATTGCCGGCGAATCTCAGCCAGTTGTTTTTCGCTGAGATTGTCGATCCGCTGTCCCTTGAAATAAACCTCGCCGCTGCTGGGCCGTTCCAGAACGATCATGTGTTTCATCAGGACCGTCTTGCCGCAGCCGCTGCGGCCGATGATGACGGTGGTTTTGCCCTTTTCGATCGCCACGGTCACATTGTCCAGGACCAGCCGGTCGTCATACCGCTTGGTCAGTTCCCGAACCACAATGATGCCGCTGTTATTGTCAATTGCCGGTCGGATCATAAGGACTGCCAAGAGCGACTTGATGGGCCAGAAGGTCAGAAAGATCGACTTGACGACCACGGCATAGATGAAATTGATGACCAGAATGGAGATAAAGCTGCCGACAAAGGCCTCGGTGCAGGCCTCGCCGACGCCCTGGGCCCCTTCCCGACAGTTGAATCCCTTGTAGCAGCCGATCATCGCGATCGCCCCGCCGAAAAACAATCCCTTGAGCGACCCGGTCATTATGTCCCACAGCTCGACGGACTGGGCGCTGTAATCCCAATAGGCCCGGCTGTTGATTCCCAGTTGAATCACGCTGACAAAATACCCGCCCAGGATACCCAACAGGTCGGCATAAATGATCAGTAGCGGCGTCAGCAGCAGGCACGCCAGAACCCTTGGAGTCACCAGATACTTCACCGGATCGACTCCCATGCTCCGCACGGCCGCGATCTGCTCAGTAACATTCATCGTTCCCAGTTCCGCCGTCAGTGCTCCGCCCACCCGCCCCGCCAGCATAACGGCCGCAAGAACCGGACCCAGTTCCTTGACGACGGAGATGTTGATCAATACCCCCAGCGGCTCTTCCAACCCCATGCCGGCCAATTGATCATACGCCTGAATCGCAAGCACCATACCCACGAATGCCCCGGTAATCATAATGACCGGAACGCTTCCGACTCCGATCAGATTCATCTGCGACCAGATCAGGGGATATGAACGCGGTTGGAATAAGCTTAAAATCGAGCAACGCGCACCATGGTTGGCGAACCGGGCAAATCGGCCCATGTACTCAATCCGTTTGATGGTTGTTGCACCGAGTTCTTCGATCATGAACCACCACCTATTCGCTCTTTTACTTTATCGGACTTCTGACAACCCGCAAATTGAAAATCAGGCCCGACAACGATCCTATTCCTTATCGACCGTTTCCTACAGCAGTTTTAATTCAGTATCAAATCCTTGATTGGAGTAATTCCATCAAGAACAGTAAGTATGGATAAATTATTTCAACGAAGCCATCTTTCCTATTTTAACTTAAGTTTTCTCGATCACATTTCCGAATCTTTATATATTGCCCAATTTAACGCCGTGTTTAAGGAAATGTAAATATACACTATCTACGATTTTGAGGCGATCCATGAAAGAACAGTTTTTGGAGCGGTACTTAACGGCACTTCTTGCGGGGGATCGATATCAATCTCGTTTGGTTATCGAGGAGGCCCTCCAGATGGGGATCCCGGCCAACCGGGTGTATATGGATATCATCTGGCCCATCATGGTCGAGATTGACAAGCTGCATTCACGGGAACTGATTGATTCGGCCCAGGAGGCCTTTGCCTCGCGGATCAATCGCACCATCGTCGATCAGCTCCAGAACAAGCTGCCACGAAAACCCGTGCGAAACAAACGAATCGTCATTTGCTCAAATCCCCAGGAAAATGCCGAACTGGGCGGGCAAATGGTGACCGATATGTTTGAAAGCGACGGATGGGACTCTCGTTTTCTGGGCGGCCGGGTGAATCATGAAGACATTCTGGGGTTCATCCACGGATTCCACCCCGACATCCTGATGTTTTACGGCCTGACATCAGCCCAAATGCCTGACATTCGCCACTTGATTGATCGCATCCGCAGTATCAATGCCTTCCCCAACATGAGGATCATGCTATCCGGTGGCGTGATCAATCGGGCCGAGGGCCTCTGGGAAGAACTCGGCGCCGATCTGTTTGCCCCGAATGCCGAGGACGCCTTACGGATGGCCTCTGCTGAAAATACCGAAANNTCGTGAACGGTCCGGAGTTAACCCGGTTATCAGCCCCGCCGCAAGGAGAAATCCTCCGGCGGGGCTTTTATTATGGGAACATCGCTTTTCGCCGTATAGTCGGCGCCTCTTTTTGGCATTCCCCTGATATCCTACGGGCATAGTGTGATATAATTTTTCTTTCTTTTTATTCAAAATTCGATCCTGACGCTTGTTTTGACGATATACTGTTCGTATAGTACTGTTTCGATTGCGGGAACGAGAAGAATTCAATCCTTATTAGCGTGCTGAATTATGAT
>PMBP01000288.1 GCA_003152975.1 Phycisphaerales bacterium
AACACCGAAATGAACTACTGGCCGGCCGAGGTCTGCAACCTGTCCGAGTGCCACCAGCCGCTGTTCGATATGATCAAGGATATTTCGGTCACGGGGGCCAAGACCGCCAAGCTGTACTATGGATGCAACGGCTGGGTGACGCATCACAATATCGATCTGTGGCGCGGGACGGCCCCGGTCGATGCAGCGCGGTTCGGGATGTGGCCGGTGGGCGGGGCCTGGCTCTGCCAGCATCTGTGGGAGCACTATCAGTTCACCGGCGACCGCGAGTTCCTCAAGGCGTACTTCCCGATGATGAAGGGCGCCGCCCAGTTCCTGCTGGAGGTGATGGTCGAGGACCCCACGCATCATTGGCTCGTGACCCCGTTTTCCATGTCCCCGGAGCACGGCTATTTCGACGGTAACGGAAAGCTGGCGTTTCTCTCCCCGGGGCCGACAATGGATATTGCCATTATTCGCGAGTTGTTTCCGCACTGCATCGCGGCCGGCAACACGCTGAGCGTGGATGAGGATTTCCGTGGCAAGCTGGAAGCGGCCCTGGCTAAGCTTCCGCCGTATCAGATCAGTCGTGCTGGGACGCTCCAGGAGTGGATCGAAGACTGGAAACCGGGCGATCAGGGGCACAACATGTCGCCCAACTTCACGATGTATCCCGGCAGTTCGATCACGCTGCGCGGCACGCCGGAGTTGGCGGGCGCGATTCAAAAATGGATGGAGACGCGAAGGCCGGGCGGTGGGTTCCCGTCGGTGTGGCATATCTCGACCTGGTCGCGGCTGGAGCGGGCCGACAAGGTCGCCGCGTTCATTTCGGCCTTCGTCGCCAACTCGGTGGCCGCCAACCTGCACAACAAAGGATCCAACCAATCCGACGGCACCTTTGGCTTCACGGCGGGCGTGGCCGAGTCGCTGCTGCAGAGCCATACCGGAGAAATCAGTCTGCTGCCTGCCCTGTCCGCGGCTTGGAAAGACGGCTCAGTGACGGGCCTGCGGGCGCGAGGCGGATATGAAGTGGACATGCAATGGAAAGACGGCAAGCTTGCGTCAGCCCAAATCCGCGGCAACGCGGGGCCCTGCAAGGTGCGGTACGGCAACAAGACGACGACCCTTACCCTGACGGCTGGGCAAGCCCTGAAGCTCAACAGTGATTGGGTCAACGCGAATTGAACGGTCGGATTCAGGTATCCGATATTCTGGAGGAACATCGATGAACATTCGTACACGGTTGGTCGTGAACACGACAAGTTGGCACACGAAGGAGCGGACGAGGTTTGTCCACTCGGCATTCGTTTTGGCTTGCGTATGGGGCTATGTCGGAATGGCCAGCGGCGCGGGGCAGTATTTCAAGGTTGACTATCCGGCGTCAACTGTTCCGGACGAACTGCGGATCGCCGTCACCTACACCCTCTGGATTCCCGACGGCACAAAGACCCTTCGCGGCATCATCGTCCACCAGCACGGCGCGGGGACGACGGCCTCGAAGGAAGGTTCGACGGCCGCGTACGACCTGCAGTGGCAGGCCCTGGCGAAGAAATGGGACTGCGCGCTGCTGGGCCCCAGCTACCATGTGCTCAACGAGAAGATCGACCTGACGCCCGGCGGTTCGGAACATTGGTTCGATCCGCGGCGGGGTTCGGAAAAGACCTTCCTGAAGGCCCTGGGCGAATTGGCCGTCCAGTCCGGCCATGCCGAACTGGACAAGGTCCCGTGGGTCCTGTGGGGACATTCCGGCGGCGGCATCTGGGCTGATGTCATGACCACGCTTCACCCCGACCGCGTGGTGGCGGCCTGGCTGCGATCCGGATCGGCGGCGATGTTCCGCCCCAAACCCGAATTTCCGCAGCCGCAGATTCCCGACGCCGCATACACAGTCCCAACGATGGGCAATCCCGGCGTGAAGGAAAAACCGAGCGGTCCATGGGTCGGCACGCTGGCCACCTTCCAGGAATACCGGGCCAAAGGCGCGCCCATCGGATTTGCGCCGGATCCGCGGACCGGCCACGAGTGCGGGGACTGCCGCTACCTGGCCATCCCATTCCTGGACGCCTGCATGGCGATGCGGCTGCCGGACAAGGGCAGCAATGACCAGACCCTTCGGCCGGTGGACATGAGCAAGGCGTGGCTGGCGCCGCTGCTGGGCGACGAGGCCAAGCCTGCGGCGGAATTCAAGGGCAATCCCAATGAAGCGGTCTGGCTGCCCAACGAAGCGGTGGCCAAGGCATGGATGGACTATGTCAAGACCGGCGCTGTTGGCGATGCGACTCCACCGCCGGCGCCGGTAAATGTGCAGACGAAGTCGAATGAAAAGGGGATCGAGATCACCTGGAACGCCGAGGCGGACTTCGAGAGCGGCATTCGCAATTTTCTCGTGTTGCGCGACGGGCAGGAGCTGGCAAGCGTGCCGGAGAAACCCGTGGGCAAATTCGGACGCCCGCTGTTCCAATCGATGACCTATCACGACACGCCGGATCAGCCTATGCCGGAGATGCGCTATCTGGACGCCTCGGCCAAACCCGGCGAGAAACACGACTATGCCGTCATCACCGTCAATAGCGTGGGCCTCAAGTCCGAGCCGTCGGCCACGGCCACACCGCAGAAAGAGGCGGCTCTCCAAACATCGGCCGCACCGGCGATCCCGCGGACAAGCCCGTATTTTTTTGACGGGATAATCTCGCGGGAGGTGCTGGAGAACTACTTGTCCCGAGCCATTTCAGTGGAAGGTGTGTTTAACGGCCGGGGCGAACTCGACGACAACATCCGCATGTTCAAGAGCATCGGGGTCAAGTATGCCGGACGGAGTCTGTGCCTGTGGGGCGCGGAGAATAATTTTCTGGCCAACATTGCGCGGGCGCGACAGCAGGTCCCCAAGGCCATCGCCGCCGACCCGGAGATCGTCCTGGAGGCCTGTATCTTCGAGACCGTCAGCCCGCGCGTTGAACAGATTGCCGTGCCGGACTGGGTGTTCACCGACCTGGGCCGGCCCGTGGAGAAACGGAACTTCGTTTATATCGACATCATCTACCCCGAAGGCCAGCGTCGGCCGATGGGCAACGCCCAGGTCCCCGACGCCAGCCGGCCGGAAACGCAGCTTTGGTTCTATTACCAGGCCGCCTCGTACATCGACATCGGTTTTGAGGCCATCCACTTTGGGCAGGTCGAGATCATGAACGCCAACGACCGCGACAACGCCCAGTGGGATCGCCTGCTCACACTCGTCCGGGCCTATGCGGCCAAGCACGCCCGCCGGCACATGGTCCTGTGCAACGGCCACACGCCCAGCGGCGGCCTGGTCCACGACGGTAAGCTGCTCCTGGATTTCCATGCCTTCCCGCTGCGGATCAAGGAAAATCCCGGCAAGCCGCAGGACGCGATTTTGGAGATGGGCTTTTCTGACGGCATCTACAACAAAAGCAAAGGCGGCGTAACCTACAGCGGCTGGAAGTGCGAACACCTGCCGTACCTGGTCGAGATCGACAACTGGGGCGTCAGCCGCACGCCCGGAAAAGCCGGGGCCGGCGGCATCTGGATCTGGGGCTATGACGAGATCAGTTGGTTTGCCCATCAGAGCAAAGAGTATCGCGCCAACTGGCTCAAGTACGCCTGGGACTGGGTCCGCAAGACCGACCCCAACGGCTACCTCCAAATGCCCGGCAGCCGCACGGTCAGTTCGCCGGACATCCGCTGGTACTTCGCCAACTATCCCAGCCCGGCCGTCCCCAATGGCTTTGGCGATGAAGAAGCAATTCGCACCGTTTGGGCTGCAAATCCGGCCAAACCGCGAACAACCACAACGACACCCTAACCCAAAAGACTCCGCCCATCATGCAGAGTTGGCATCCCGTGTTGAACCCGGAACATCGTGTTTAACCTTACCTTACGGATTTCAGAGCGGTCCCTACGAATTCGGATTGGGCGCGGCGGCCTGCCAGTTGGCCGGGTCGTTGCCGTACTGAGCCGGGTTGATTCGATTCAAAGACGGTCCTCCGCCATCGGGTGCGACCGGCCAGGGGGCTTGATCGTCGTACTCGACGTTGTCGCGGGGAATGAAGTACTGGTCATGGCCCCATTCCTGGTCGCCGGGTTCGGCCAATGTCACGGTACCGCCACCATTGCTCAGCTTTCTGGTATAGGGCCCCAAAACCTTGGAGGCGGGGACGGCGGGGTAGTTGGCCTTGAAGGCCGTCGGATTCTGGGCAATGATCAGGAATCCGCCGGCGGGGATCGTCTGGTTGGCCGCGAAGATGAATTCCACTTCGCCGGTGATTTTCCAGGGCCGGTATTCGGTGACCACATCAGTCGGATCGGCACTTTGTTGGATCCCGGCCCAGCTCATGAGCTCGAAGGCCGTCAAACCGGCATTGCGGATTTCGATGTATTCGCCGCCGGTGTCGATGGTGGCGGGATTGTACATGATCTCGGATAAGACGACAGGGCCGACCCGCGGTTCGCTGTTGTCATCGCCGGGGGTCGGAGTTTTCATCGGAACAAAATCGTAGCCGTTGGTCAAGCTGGTCTTTTCGTAGCGGCCGAGGGTGACGCCACGCGCCGAGGCGCCGAATTTCTGCTGGGTGGAATAGGTGCCGGTGATGGCGCCGTTTTGTCCCGAAAACAGATACAGGGTCTCACCGCCTTCGCTGAGAGCGAAGGGAATATGGCAACCCGGAGCGGCGGGATTGCCGAAGCTTTCCATCTGATACAGGAGGCAGAAACCGTTGCGCGGGATGATGGTGCCTTCGGGGAATTCATACTTGCGGCTGTTGATGTCGTCGCTGTTGTCGTCCGAGAGGAACCATCCGCTGATGTTGATGTCGGCGTCGGTGGTGTTTTTCAATTCGATCCAGTCGGATACAGGGTTCAGCGGATCCGGATCGTGGGAGTGCGCCAGCAGTTCGTTGATGACGACGGAGTTCGGAGCCGGGCCGATATCCTCGTATCCCGGCGTTCCGCCCTTGAAGGTGCTGGGTCGCCAGGCGGTCCGGCGATCCCAGTCATCGTGGGCGGTGCCGAGCAGGTCCACGGCGGTCAGCGAGAAGCCGTCGCCGTCGNNGCCGTCGGTGATGGGATACCAGTTGTCGTTGTACTTGAATTCCACAATCGTTGAGTGAGTGGCGTCGTCGAGCTTGACGATCTCGCCGCTGTTGGAAAGGCCACCAAGATAGGGACCGAAGATCTGAACACCGGCCGGGATCGAATACCGAGAAACAAAAGCTGTTGGATTTTTCACCACCAACAGGAATTGGTGTGCCGGCAGGGCGGTTCCATCGGGAAAGGCGAACAGAACACCGTTGGTCAATTGTACGCCGGTCAGCGACAACGG
>PMBP01000160.1 GCA_003152975.1 Phycisphaerales bacterium
AGCACATCGAGGCCGACGCCCTTGAGGTAGATGCCCTTGAGCAGCTCGATGAAGTAGCGGGCGGGAATCACGACGGTGATCCACTGGATCGGTCGCGGCATGTTGGCGATCGGGTAGATGAATCCCGACAGCAGGAAGGCCGGCAGGAAAGTGGTAATCATCGCCAGTTGGCTGGCCATCAACTGGTTGCGGGTGGCGATGCTGATGAACAGGCCCATGCCCAGCACGCCCAGCAGAAAAATCGCCGACACCCCGGTCAACAGCAATATGCTGCCCCGCAGCGGGACCTGGAAGAGGAACTGGCCGGTCAGCACCACCAGCAGCATGTCGAACATCCCGATGGCGAAATACGGGGCAAGCTTGCCGGCCATCAGCTCGCCGGTCCGGACCGGCGTGGAGATCAACTGCTCCATCGTGCCCCGTTCCCATTCGCGGGCGACGGTCAGCGAGGTCAGCAGGGCGGCGATGATCATCATGCTGATGGCGATCAGGCCCGGGACAATGTAATTTCGCGATTCCAGATCGGCGTTATACCAAATCCGCGGGCGAAGGTCCAGCGGAATCTGCACGGTTCCGCCGGCCTTGCGCTGGAAAAGCCGTAGGGTGATCTCCTGCGAGAAGGCCTGGAAGACGGCGCGGGCATAGCCCATCGCCAGGGTGGCGGTGTTGGAATCGCTGCCGTCGAAGATGACCTGGACATCGGCGGCCGAGCCGGATTCGACGCGCCCGGCAAAATTCCTACCGATGACGACGGCCATCAGGGCCAGGCGATTGTCGATTTGGCGGTCCAACTCGGCGTAGTTGCTCACGAAGCCGCGGACGGAAAAGTACCGCGAGCCGTCAAAACGGCTGATCAGATCGCGGCTGAGGGCCGATTGGCTCTGGTCCCAGACGACCATCGGGACATTGTCCACATCGACGGTCAGGGCATAGCCGAACAGCAGGAGCATCATGATCGGGATGACGATCGCCATGCCCAAGCTCCACGGGTCGCGAATGACATGGAGGGTTTCCTTTCGGGCCACCGCCCAGGTTCGCCGAAGGGAGGAACGGTTCATTGCCGGACCTCCTGCTGCCGGCTCGACAGGCGGTCGCGGGCCTCGATGAGCCGCACGAAGATGTCTTCCAGCGAGGGGATGATTTTTTCGACGCGACCGACGGTATGGCCGCGCTGCGTGAGGCCATCGCGGATGCGGGCGACCAGCGGCGCCGCGTCGGCGACGACGGCATGCAGGCCGCGGCCAAACAGCGCGACTTCTTCGACGCCGTCGAGCCGCTCGACGAACTCCATCGCCTCCTGCGGCCGATCGCAGATGATGCCAACGACTTCTTCCCGCATGCTTTCGGTCTTGAGCTGGCGGGGTGTGCCGCAGGCGATCAGTTCGCCGCGGTAGATCAGCCCGATGCGGCCGCAGTATTCGGCCTCGTCCATGTAGTGGGTGGTGACGAAGACCGTCACCCCGCGGCCGGCCAGGTCGTAGATGCGGTCCCAGAACTGGCGGCGGCTGAGGGGATCGACGCCGCTGGTGGGCTCGTCGAGGAACAGCACCGGCGGTTCGTGGAGCATCGCGCAGCCGAGAGCCAGCCGCTGCTTCCACCCGCCCGAGAGCGTGGCCGTCCGCGAGCGGCGGCGTTCCTGCAGGCCGGCGGTTTCCAGGACCCATTCCTTGCGGTCGCGCTTGGAGGCCTGCGGAATCCGGTAAATCCCGCTATAAAAATCAATGTTTTCTTCGACGGTCAGGTCCTCGTACAGCGAGAACTTCTGGCTCATGTAGCCGATCTGCGTCTTGACGGACTCGGCCTGTGTGCGGATGTCGAATCCCGCGACGGTGCCGCTGCCGCCGGTGGGGGCGAGGATCCCGCAGAGCATCCGGATCGTGGTGGATTTGCCGGCGCCGTTTGGACCGAGGAAGCCGAAGATTTCGCCCTTGTCCACCTCGAAGCTGATGCGGTTGACCGCGACGAAGCTTCCGAAGTGCCGCTCCAGATCGCGGACGACGACGGTCTTGCCGTTGACGGTCGGGGCCATGGCTACCGTCCTCCCCGCGTCGGCGCCAGGACCGAGACGAAAACATCCTCCAGCGATGGGTCGATCGGCATGACGGACTCGACGGCCATGCCGTTGCGCTGGAGGATCGAGCGGATCTGAGGTTCGGTCTGCGAAGGCGTTTCGGTTGCGATGTGAACGCGGTCGCCGAAGAGGCCGACACCGGCGTCTTTGAGTTCGCTTCGGAGCAGGCCCGCGGCCGTTCGGGCGTCGGCGCAGCGGACCTCAAGGATCGAACCGCGCATGATTTTTTTGACTTCGTCGGGCGTGCCCATCGCCAGCAGTCGGCCGCGGTCGATGAGGGCGATGCGGTTGCAGCGCTCGGCCTCGTCGAGATAGGCCGTCGAGACAAAGAGGGTCACCTTTTCGGCGAGCAACTGGTACAGCAGCCGCCAGAAATCGCGGCGGGAGACCGGATCGACGCCGTTGGTCGGCTCGTCGAGAAACAGGACTTTGGGCGTGTGGATCAGGGCGCAGGCCAAGCCGAGCTTTTGCTTCATTCCCCCGGACAACCGCCCCGCATAGCGACGGCGAAACGGCGTCAACTGGCTGAAGGCCAGCAGGCGATCCATTTTCTCGGCGCGGCCGCGGCGCGGGACGCCGTAAATGTCGGCATAAAATTCCATATTTTCCCAAACCGTCAGGTCCGGGTACAGCGCGAACCTCTGGCTCATGTAGCCGATCTTGTCGCGGATCGACTCGGGTTCGTCGGCGATATCGTGGCCGGCGACCCACGCCCGGCCGGACGATGGGTCCATCACCGTTGTCAGCAGCCGCATCGTGGTGGTTTTGCCCGCGCCGTCGGGACCGACAAGGCCGAAAATCTCCCCCTCGCTGACCGACAGGGTCAGGTCGTCCACGGCCGTCAGGTCGCCGAATCGCCGCGTCAGGTTTTCGGTGCGGATCGGGTCCATGTGTGCTTACTTGCCGACCTCGATGACGGCGTCGGCGGGCATGCCGGGCTTGAGTTCCATGTCGGGGTTGTCGATGTCGATCTTGATGCGATAAACCAGCTTGATCCGCTCCTTGCTGGTCTGGACGGTCTTGGGCGTGAATTCCGCCTCCGAGGCGATGAACGAGACGCGGCCGGGATAGGGCCTCACCGAACTGTCGATAAAGACATTGACGAGTTGTCCGACCTTGACATGCTGGAGGTCCGTCTCGACGATGTAGGCCCGCAGCCAGATATCCTTGAGGTTGCCGACCGTCACAATGGGCGTTCCAGCCGCGACATATTCGCCGCTTTCGACATTCTTCGACAGGACCACGCCGGCAACCGGCGCCAGAAGCGTCGCGTAGCTTAGCCGCGTCCGGGCGATGGCCAGGGCCTGCTGGGACTGGCGCAGCGAACTTTGGGCCTGATCGATTGTTTCCTTGCGAGGTCCGTTTTTAACCAGCGCGGCCATCGCCTCGGCCTCTTCGACGGCGGCCTTGCCCTGCGCGATCTGCTCCTTGCGGGAACCCTCGTTGGCCAGCTTGAGCCGTTCCTCGGCCTCGTGCAGCTTGCCTTGGGCCACTTCGAAAGCCATGCGGCTGTTCTCGTACTGGTCCTGCGCGACGGCCCCGCTTTGCAGCGTGTCTTTCATCCGCTTGAGGTTGGCCTCGGCGAAGACGACCTCGGCCTTGGCGCGATCGACGGCGGCCTGCGCGGCGGCGATCTCCTGCGGGCGGGATCCGGCGACCAGTTCATCCAGCCGCGATCGGGCCCTCTCCAGGGCCGCCTGGGTCTGGGCGATCTCCTCCGGCCGCGATCCGGCCTCCAGTTCGGCCAGGACGGACTTGGCCGTGTCCGCTCCGGCCGTAAGCCGTTCCACCTCCTGGCCCAGTTCGGTTGGGTCCAGCGTGGCGATCGTTTGGCCGGCGGTGACGATCATTCCCTCGTCCACCCGCCGCTGCGAGACCCAGCCGGGGATCCGAAAACTCAGATCGACCTGCGTGACTTCGATGTTGCCGGAGATGCGGATTTCGCCGGGAATCGACCCGTTCCGGTCGCTGCCGTATTTGACGGCGGCGCCGATGCCCACCGCGATGATGATGATGATCAGGAGAAGTATCCGTATTTTCTTCATAGTGTACCTGTATAGATTATAAATAGTTATTGGGCCGTTTGGGGTTGTGCTGCCGGAGCGACTTGCCGATCGGCGACGCCGGTTTCATACGATTCCCACCCGCCGCCGAGGGCCTTGTAGAGCGCGACCAGCGTCACCACGACCGCCTGGTCGCTTTGGGCCAACTGGTCCTGCTGGACATAGAGCGATCGCTGGGCGTCCAGCACCGCCAGAAAACTCCCGAGCCCCTTACGGTACAACTCCTCCGCCAGAACGACCGACTCGGCTCCGGCCTTTTCCGCCTCGACGAGGGAGTGTCGCCGCGTTACCTGGCGATTGAAGGCCGACAGGGCGTTTTCGGCCTCTTCCAGCGAGACCAGGATCGTTTGCCGATAGGCCATCAGGGCTTCCTGCGTGCGGGCATCCTGGATCTCGATGTTCTGGCGGATCTTGCCGGCGTCAAAGACCAGCCACCGCACGCCCGGCCCGAACGACGAGAACCAACTGTCGTGGCGGAGTAAATCGCCGGAATTTTCGCTCTGGAATCCCCCGGATCCGGTCAGGACCAACCGCGGATACAAGTCCGCCGTGGCCGCGCCGATGCGGGCGTTGGCCGCCGCCAGTTGCCGTTCGGCCCGGCGGATGTCGGGGCGGCGGCGAAGCAGATCCGACGGCAATCCCGTCGGGACCTTGGCAAGCTCGCCCTCGATGCCGGGGATCGGACCGGCCGTCATCAGTTCCGTCCGGAGTGCGTTGGGCTCCTTGCCTAGCAATACCGACAAACGATGGATGGATTGAACGGCCTGGTTTTCCAGCAGCGGAATCTGGGCCTGCGTGGAGGACAGGAGCGACTGGGCCTGCGTGACATCCAACCGCGAGGTCAGTCCGTTGTTGAACCGGCTTTGTGTCAGTTCCAGGGCCTTGCTTTGGGATTCGATGTTGCGGTTGGCGATCTCGATGCGTTGCTGTGCCGAACGCAGATCCATATAATTCCGCGCCACCTCCGAGATCAGAGTTACCATCGCGCCCCGGCGGGCCTCGTAGGTGCTGTCCAGGTCGGCTTGTGCGGCCTCGATCCTCCGCCGGGTGCCGCCGAACAGGTCCAGTTCCCAACTGGCGTCGAATCCTGTCTGGTAAAGATTGTGGGGTTGCATGACCAGTCCGCGGCCGGCCTCGTAGGTGGTGCTGCTGGATTCGATCCGGGAAAACGACCCCCGGACATCCATGGTGGGAAGCTCGTCGGCACCGGCAATTCGAAGCATCGCGCGGGCCTGGCGGATCCGCTGCTCGACGATCTGGAGGTCGAGATTGCCGCAGGCGGCCTCGTCGATCAGGGCGCTGAGGCGGGCGTCGTTGAAACCAGTCCACCAGGCCGACAGTTCGACTTGAGCTGTCTGGCTGTTGGCAGAGGGGGATGCGGCAAATGCTGACACTGCCGGATCGATCGATTCACCCCAGCAGTCCGGCAGGGCGACTTCGGGCGCGTGGTAATCGGGCCCGACGGTGCAACCCGCGAGCATCCCGACCATCCATCCCAGACCCAGGGTCCAGAATATTTTCATTCTATCTCCAGAAATACAAATTTAGTCCTTGTTCAATTCGCGCAGCATCGCGCCGGCCCGCTCAACCACCCGGGCGGCGGCCTCGGCGGCAAAGGGGCTGGTCTGGATTTCGTACCCACCCTGCGCATAGAGATCCGCCGGCGCCAGATAGCCCGCGGCGCCGTTACAGTGCGTGATCAGGAATGTGTGCTTAAACGGCGAGCCATGCTTGATCTCCAGGCCCACGGCGTGGAGCATCTCGCAGCCGAACCCAATGAAGGCCGTATCGCCGATCCGGGCGGCCGTGATGGTGACCTTCGCCGGACCGGTGTATTCGGACGGGTCCTGAGGGGCCGCCTGGGCCGGAAGGTCCAGCGTTGCGATGGCGGTCCGGACCGGGCCCGACGAGGATAGATCCTTGATATCGCGATAGACATTCATAACTTCTTCGCCCAACATTGTCGAGAGCAGCACCGGCTCGGGCACCCATCCGGCCTCGGTTTTGAATCCCGGGACCACGCGAAACCACGGGTCAATATCCCCCGATGCGCCCGCGAAGGCGGGGGCCGTCAAGCCGCCTCCGAGATTCTTTTCGACGAACTGTTCGGCCAGACCGAGGATATCGCCGCTGACCGCCATGTTTCCCGGCCCCAGCGAGGTCGAATGGCAGGCGTAATCCAAGATCGCGGCGATGGCCGTGCCGTCGGCCCGGGCGATTTTCATCACCAGGACTTCCTTGTCCGTTGGGCCGTACGCGTTACGCCCCAGCCGGATGCTTTCCTTCGACTGGCCGTCGGTCCCCGGCTCGACAACCTTTTCCCGCCGGTTCATGCCGACCGGCGAATATCCTCGCCTGGCTCCGACGGAGACCGGCTTGGTCGACTTCAGCGCCCGTTCGATCTGATCGCCGATCGTGGTCGTGAGGGTCTTGGTATATTCGACATTGTTGGGGTGGTCCTTGCCCGCGTTGAGGGTCAGGGTCGGCGCGCTGTGCGTGTGAATGGCGCACAGCAACAGCTCCGACGGTTCCAGCTTACATCGCTCCAGCAGGGCTGCGCGGATCTGTGCGGCCGTGTCATTGTAGAATCCCAGGTTGTCCAACGAGACCAGCACCGCCCGCTTGCCGCCGCACTCGAAGGCGACCACGCGGGCGCTGAGCGGATCGTGAACGCCCTGCGAGAGTTCTTTCCGCGAGCTGTATCCGGCCATCTGGACGGGTTTGGTCGGCGTGATGTCGGCTTTGGCGATCCCGCACCGCAAGACCGCGCTGGGCGGTTCGGCCGCCCGTGCTTGTGAGCCGAAGAAGCCAGCCACCCAGAGACACAGGACCAGCAGTATCCGACATTCCTCAAACAGGCCATACACCCGGCGATTCGTGTGCATCGTTTGATTCCTTACACAGGTTTTCAATCGCGCGATTATCGTTTCCCATTGCGGTTCCGTCAATCCTGAAACCGCATTTGGGCATCCGAACACAAACGGGTCCTTGCCTCCAACACAGCTCCAATCTACAATAGAGCTTTGAATCGAATCGGACACAAGCCAACCCTGCTCAAGGAAGCCGTCATGAGAAAATCGAACGCATGGATTCAAAACGGAGTCGCTCTCCTGTCGGGTGTGGTGCTGCTTGCGGGAGTGTCGCCGGCCGATGTGCGGATCTGGCAGACGAGGATCGACGACGGAACCCGGCGCGAGAAGACGCTGAAGATCGACCAGTTCGGCGTCGATCAGGATTCCGGCTACGAGTTGCTCAAAGAGATGCCCGCCATCAAGACCTCCGCGGCGCCGAAGGGTCAGGGCATCCGCATCACCATCGATACCGGGCAATCGTTCCAGACGGTGCAGGGCTTGGGGGCCTCGATGACCGATTCGTCGGCGTTCGTCCTCTTTGAGCTCAGGAAACGCAGTCCCGAGCTGTACCAGTTCGTCATGGAGCGGCTCTTCTCGGCGGACAAAGGCGCCGGCTTCAGTTTTCTGCGGCAGCCGATGGGCTCTTCCGATTACACGGCCACGCGGGAGTATTACACTTACGCCGACAAGCCCTCAGCGGACCTGAGCAGCTTCTCGATCGAGCACGACCGGGCCTATATCATCCCGATGCTCAAGGATGCCCTCCGGATCAACCCCGACATCGAGCTGATGGGCACGCCCTGGAGCGCCCCGGGGTGGCTGAAGACCAACGACAGTCTGCTGGGGATCACCAAGGAGCAGAAGGCGGCCGGGAGTACCTGTCGCCTCAAACCCGAAACCATCGACCTCTATGCCGAGTACTTCGTCAAGTATGTCCAGGCCTACAAGCAGGAAGGGCTGTCCATCGGCGCCCTGACCCTCCAGAACGAGCCGCAATTCGACGCGGCCCAGTATCCCTGTATGCGAATGCCACCGGAAGACATGGCGCGGCTGATCGGCAAGATCGGCCCCCGGTTCAAGGCCCTCGGCATCACCACGGGCGTCTTTGCCCACGACCACAACTGGATCCTCCACCCGAACGATCGCGAGGTCATCGGCGGCGATCGCAAGATTGACCCTCTGGAAACGGTCACGCAACTGTTCTCCGATCCGGCGACGGGGGGCTTTTGGGCCGGCTCGGCCTGGCACTGCTATGCGGGCAATACGCAGGACATGCAGCGGGTGTATCAGACGCTGCGGAAACAGTTCCCGGACAAGAAGGTCTATTGCACCGAGATCTCCGCCTGGCGCCGATTGTCCCAGACCGACTGGTTCGACAGTGTGCGTTGGGGACTGCGGAACAACTGGCTGGGCGCCTTGTTGAACGGCGCGTCGGTCGCCACCGAGTGGAATCTGGCCCTCGATCACAAGTACGGCCCGACGCTGCGTGATGATTCGCTGGCCATTGGATTGGTCACGATCCACACCGATTCCTACAAGAGCGTCCGATTCGAGCGGGAATTTTACGCCATGGCCCATGTCTCCAAGGCCGCACGGCCGGGAGCGGTGCTGGTCAAGGCCGCGATCTCCGAGGGTGCCGGTCTGGAGGCGGGGGCGTTTGCCCTCAAATCCGGCCGGTACTCGCTGGTGGTCTTCAACCCGGATGGGAAAGAGCGTTCGTTCGAGGTCCAGTGTAAAGACCAGTATTTCGAATATTCCCTTCCGGCCCGGAGCATCGCCACGCTGATCTGGAAATAGGGGAGGACCGAAGGAGGAATGAAAGGTCATGCAACAGGGGGGCTGGATGATGGAGCCCGTTCCTCGGCCGGCGGGAAGAGTTGCACCGCTAACATTCCCGCCAGCATCAGCCCGCATCCAACGAGGTTCCGCGTGCTGAGCCGTTCGCCCAGCACGGCCCATCCAGCCAGCGCCGCGAAAACCGTCTCCATGCTCATGATGATCGCCGCCGGCGCCGCCGGGCAGGTCCGCTGGCAATAGATCTGGATCGAAAACGCCACGCCCGCCGACAAAATCCCGCCGTACAGGATCGGGACTGCCGCCGCGCCGATCCCCGAAATTGTGATCGTCTCGGTCATTGCCGCGCCGACAAAGCTGCACGCCGAGCAGACCAGCAGTTGGATCATCGCCAGCGAAAACACATCCACCCGCCGCGCGAAATGGCCCACCAGCAGCACATGGATCGCCCAGAAGAGCGTCCCCGCCAGCACGAGGCCGTCGCCCCGTTCGATCTTGGCCGACTGCGTGATACACAGCAGGTACAGCCCCGCCACGGCCAGCGCCGCCCCCGTCCAGATGCTCACGGAAATCCGGTGCCCCAGAAACAGGCCGATCAGCGGGATCAGCACCACATACAGCCCCGTGATGAATCCGCCCTTGCCCGCCGAAGTCCAGACCAGTCCCTTCTGTTGCAGCGTCGCCCCGGCAAACAACGCCAGCCCCACCCAGACGCCCGCGATCGCCAGATCCTTTCGGGCCGTGCGATTCAACAGCGATTGCCGGGTCTTGTTCCGAAGGAGCAGGATGGCCAACAGCGAAAGCCCGCCCAACCCGAAGCGGCACCCGTTGAAAGTGAAGGGACCCAGATGCTCCATTGCTTGGCGCTGGGCCACGAAGGTGGTCCCCCAGATTAGCGCCGCCAACAGCAGCAGCAACTCGCTGGTCAGGGTTCGAGATTGTATCTTTATCACTCTGGTAAGTCCATATATCAACGGAGAGAAAAAACATCGATCGCGACGGAGAGATTCGCCTGGTCGCCGGGATCCAACCGCAGCGAGGTAATCTTGCCTTTCCAGCGGGGATTGGCCGCAAGGTCCAGCCGGACCGTGTGCCACTGTCCGTCAATGGGCACTATTGTTCGCACGCTGGAGGTCTCGGAGATCGCCGCGGCGTTTTGCGACCAGAAGAGTTGCAGCCCGGTGGAGGGCGGCGATACCGGCGCGTCCGACGACAATCGAATGCGAATCTCGGCGGTCCGAAATTCCGCCGCCAGAATATCCCGCAGGGAGACAATCAGCGCCGGGTCCGGCGAGGTTGTGCGGAAGTTCAGGGCCCCATCCTTGCAGGCGACATCGCCGATTCCCATCAGCGGCTTCCACCCATCGGCGTCTTTGTCGAAGCTCCATTCGCTGATCCGCGGCAGCTTCGGATAATCATACGGCCCGCGGCCAATGTCGCCGGGTGCCAGGTTTTGTGGCCAGCTTGACGCGGGGCCTTCGGCAAACACCCGCCGTACGGCCTCCAGCATCGCAAAGCCGAATTCGGTACAGGGCTCGATATAGCTGCCTTCGCCCCACTCGTTGACGGGGCCAAGGATGACGATGGGTTTTTTGTTGTCGCGGGCAAAGGTACGGGCCGACTGCAAGAGCTTCTCGAATCGTTCCGGCGTTCGTCCCTCGATTACCATTGACTTGTCGCCGTGCCACGGGCGGCTATCCCAGCCGGTATCGACGACGGGGTAATAAGTCAACGAGCCGGCCGCTTTATCCTTATCCAGCCAGGCGGCCGGACTTTCGGCGACGACCGATTCGTACGAATTCCTCGCACCCGGCCTGCCATCGATCGTGCGTCCCCATTCGTGATAGGTCGTGATGCCGACGAATCCCTCATCCTTGGCCGCCGCGATGTTGCCGCTGGAAAGATCGTTCATCGCGACAAACGCAATGCCCGCAAATCCCGCCGCCCGCGCGAGTTCTTGCGATTGCTCCAGCGCCGCTTTTACGGCCGTCGTCCCGCCCAGGTCGTTTCGCAGGCCGGGCAGATTCCACAGAAACACCGCGGGCTTAT
>PMBP01000057.1 GCA_003152975.1 Phycisphaerales bacterium
TCCAGAAAGGCGATCCAATCCCCGGTAGCGGCCTGGATTCCTGCATTGCGGGCCTTCTGGGCGCCACCCTTGAGCGGCAGACGGAGATAGCGAATCCGTCCGTGTTGGGAATGCAATTGCCGAACCACCTGTTCTGTGTTATCTGTAGATTCATCATCCACAATCAANNCTCAGAATACTCTCAATGGCCCGCGGAAGGTACGGAGCGCGGTTATAGGTGGGAATCACGACCGAGATCGCCGGCTTCGTCTGCGAGGGGTCGAGGGAGGAAACCGGCAGAGACGATCCCGCCCGATCCAGGGAAGCGCCCGAACAAGAAGAACACGAGGCAGAACAGGCCGGAACAACGCACCGACTGGATTCCGGCACAGATATGCCGACAGACTCGTTCTGCCGCCCAAGCCGGCGGACCTCGAATTGGAATTGATCCTGCCAGAGGAGCATGGTGTTGATTCGGTCAGCCTTGAGGAACATCAATGCGGAAAAGGCCTTTTCGCGATCGGTCGCCGGATTGGCGAGGAAATGGTTGAGGATGTCACAGGACAGGCCTTCGATGTCCCGAGAGCTGTATTCCGTAAAGACAAGGCGGTCGCCAAATCGTTCGACGGCCCATTTGTGATTACTGACTTTGGCGTAATCGAAGAACAAGTCCTTGCCGCGGGTGGGTGTTTCGATATACCCCTGCCGGCCGATCCGCATCAGTTCGCGGCAGGCCTTTTCCGGATCGCCGACATGTTCGAGAACATGGGAACAGAACACCAAATCGAATTCCTTGTCGACAAACGGCAACCGCTCGATATTGCACTCATAAACAGGCCGGCCCTGCAATTCCTTGAAGGCCGCCCCCGCCCGGCCCACCTGGTTATCGCTGACCGTCAGATCGGCCAGATGGGTCGCCAGGGGAAACGGATCGTTGCCGCTGCCGATATCGAGCACCTTCCAGCCCGGCTGGATCCCAAAATCGAAGGCGCGGGATTGGTACAGGTACCGGCTCATGAAGTTCGGCTGGGTCTGCAGCAGATCATAGACGGCCTTCAAAAACGCGATGGCCTTGCCGGGGTGGGCATCGACAATCTGCTCGCAGGCATCCAGGGCATTCAACAACCGCCCGGCCTGCAGTTCCGCGTTGACGACAGCGACGGCCCGGTCGTAACTGGAAACATCAGCGATGAATTTGTTTCGTGAATTCGGAATTGGGTCGGCCATGAATTTGTTTTCCTTTTCTCGAGTGCCAATCGTTCATCGAATCCAGTCGCATCTTCGGCACAGATGCAGCGACCGGTTCCCGTGCAACAGGTCCCGATACACCGTTTGAATGGTTTCTTTGCTCAGAATCGAGGATAGGGTGTCGGAAAGCAGATTGCCAAACGAATGCCGATATTTCCAATCCAGACAGCACAGAATAACGCTTCCGTCGGGCCCGATGGACAGGTCTCGAATCGGGGCCATGCAGGGTTTGTTCAGGTCCATCGGCGGGCGGTCATACTGGTCCAGTCGGCCGTCCAGCCGAGCCAGGAAAACTTTGTATGGAATGTTGACTTGCAGGCGAGCCAACCGTTCGTATTCGGACAGGCTGTAGGCGCTAACGGCCAGATTCCAGATCCCCAACGCGGCCAGTTCGTCGGCGATTGTCTGCGTCAGATAAAATCCGTTGGTCAGAATCAGCACTCTGGCCCCGGAACAAACACGCCGGGAATACTCGATGAAACTGAACAGACGCGGATCGATCAGGGGTTCGTTGTAAATATGGAACGCGATAACGCCATCAAAACCGACGGCTGCCAGTTCATCGATTGTATTCCGAACCACGCGGGCGGGTAACACTCGTTTTTCAGTCTGTCCATGAAGCGGGCAACGGGTATGAACCGATGCATAATTGCACAAATTGGACAGTTGGAAGGAGACCCGCCGAACCTGACGGATCAAGGGACCGGCGGCATCGGCGGGGCAGGCCGTATCGGTTTTCTGAAAATAGTTGTCATAGTTGACCTCGCTTCTCCGGTAGAGGTCGTTTCGAAACTCCCGCACGGATTCGGGCTCCGCTTTAGTCTGCGAGTTTGTTTTCCCCTCGAATCCGTCGAATATTGATTGCAGCCGAAGGTTAAAATCGCGTTGGGTCACGGTTCGATCATACCCCAAACCCTTTAGACAAAGGTCCAAGTCGGCCCTTTGCGTTGACGACAGGCCGGGTGTCTGACAGGCATCCATCGAAGACAAGTCGGTCGTAAGCCGGTCCCAAGGCACAGAATACGGTAGTTCAAGATCGCGGACGGAAAAGACCGGTTTACCCCAAAACAGACTTTCCAGACCGGCCGTACTGAAGACCGAAGTCAATACCAGGTCCGCGGCCTGAATGGATTCTTTCAGATAATCCCGGATGAGGCAGACCTCGAATCCGTAATCGGTCAGCAACCGGCGATAGGCCTCGCCGGCCTTGTCGTCCGGGTGGAGTTTGATCTGGACCGCATACTCGGATGCGGGGAGCTTGCCGATCAGTTGATGCAGGATTCCGTAGGTCAGTGACGGCTGGCTGATCACCAGGGCAATCTTCCGCCCGGAAGGAACCCATTTGGTTTTCAGCTCCCGGATGGAAGCGGAAATTACCGCGTTGGGCCCGAGGCATCTCCAATCACATCCGACCACCTCTGTGGCTTCGACCGGATAACGACCGCGCTGAGTCAGGGTTCCTGGCGCATCGGAGCCGAACAGGATAGTCTTGTTGGGAATGATCCGCCCATCGCAGCCCTTGGCCAGATCGGGCCGCTCGACAATATCGTCATGGAGATAGTACTCGTGCTCCGAATGGATAAAAGCATGTTGCAGGCCGAGGGATGGAATGCCTCGTTGGTGGGCCTCGATGATCATAGCCCGTGCATATAATCCGATCTCGTACACGGCAAGGATGGCTTTGGGCCGGATGGCGTCAAGGACCCGCCGGGCCATCATCATCGCGGGGATGCAGCGTAAGGCCAGGTGATCGACAAATATCCTTTGCCAGAACGATGCGAGGGGAGATACCAGACTGATACCTTTCCAGGATATCGCCTGATGAAACTCCGGGCTTTGGATCAACTCCTGGAAAGTCTGTTGCAGGCCGGATCGGCACTGCCGGGCAAAGCCCTCGATTGATTCAGAATTATATTCATCCAGAAATACCGATGGCCAATCGCCCAAGGACGAGCTGATCACGGTATCGATGTACGATTTGACCCCTCCGTTAATCTGGAAGTAATACGGCAATTCGACGCGGACGGGCGAAAGACCTCGTTCCCGGAAGAACGGCCGGAACGGTTCATAGTAGGAATCGATTCGTCCCTGATCCAGCGTCTGGGTCCAGGCCCGGGGAAACGACAATAACAGGACAGGATTATCCCCGACGGGTTGGCCAGGTCGGACCCTTCGCAGCGAAGACACATACTCCCGAATGGCGGCCGGCTGGCCTTCTTCCAATCGGCGACACGGATCGTCGGGGCGAGAGTCCCTGGGCCGCGATTCGGCCGTTGTGGAGGCGGCATCGAGTTGGCGGTATTCAATCGGAATCTCGTATCGCTGGGAAATCAGGGAGACAACCGCTTTCTGGTGGTCATTCCATCGTGCGGCCAGAACCAGTCGAGACGGCCGGAACCGCTCGATCAGATCCGTAAGATATTCGATCAACTCGACGGTTTCCTGCAATGCCGCCGCCGAACCCAGATAGCAGACCTCCGGAAGAAAGTGCCACAGGGAAATCCCCTCGAACCTCAGCCATTCACGAAGAGGGCGCCCCCCAACCGGCGTACGGGAAATCGCATCCAATTGGGCAATCCAGCGAAGGTGGAGGTCCCGCTGTCGTTTGGTTATCGCCGTAAAACCGAACCCCTTCGCCTGCTCGATGACTTTGGCATGATCCAAATCCCGCAGCGATTCCAGAACCGGTTCGGCACAAGAGGATGCGTCACACCGATAGAAGTACTTCCATCGATACGGCGAAGTCAGCCGCTCGTCGGCAGTCCAAAAGACCTCCAGAGTTCCCGTCACAGGGGTACCAGGTAAGCTCGTTGGATTCGAATGGGTTTCGAATACAGATTTCATCGGGGGCTCAACGGTTTCGGATTATGATTTCCCATCGTTCTTTTCTTCACAGATTAGCGGCATGTGACTTCCACAAAGTGCCACGGCTGCAGAATATACCCGTTGACCTGCCAACCATCCAGGATTTCTGTGGCGTCCGGCGAATTCGCATAGAGTTCCTTCTCGGCCGCGAAACGCCCGGCATCGAAAAAGGTATCCTCAACGAACCGAACATCCGAAACCCGTGAGTTCTTCCGGAGTATCTTTTCGATATAGGAACGGCTGTAGATGTTGAAATAATGAAAGCTGACAGGTTCCCCCTGTCCATCGAATTCTTCCTGATCGGATTGCCCCGTAAACCATCCCGGATGCGTTTCGGGGCTATACACTTCCTGAATACGAAAGCTGCGATCGCCGGCCAGCATCCGAACCAGAACCTTGCGACGGGCAACCCGAACCAACTGTTCGAAGGGAATCTTGATCGATGGCAGATGCAGAAAGACATTCGCCGACACGACGATATCAAAGGACTGGTCCTCAAACGGCAGGGCAAAAATATCCCCCTGGACAAAGGTCGTGGCGGTGTCGCCCTTCCAGGCCCGACGGGCAACCTCGATATAATACCCCGTGGCGTCCACTCCCGTGTAGTCAAAGGAACGCGGAATCGCCTGCTTGAGACTCCGATAGTAATGCCCCGCTCCGCACCCGACATCCAACACCCGGTCGCCGTCCTGAAGCCAGGGTTGAATCCGGGCGGCAACCGCTTTGGAGCTTTCCATCTCCGGCAGTTCCCCCACCGCCCGTCGGTACAGCAGGTCGCCGTATTCCTTCTGACGATCCCAGATTCGCCACGCGTCCGTTTTCATGTTCTTGCCATCCTTCCTCAGGACACCCTGTGTCGAAGCATCCACGGGTCGCCTTCCTTTTTCCACAGGTGCGGCGAGCGGAACCGGTCGCACAGTTCCAGAAACCGCTCGGATTTGATGCCGATATAATCCATGACTTCCTGAAAGTATTTTTTCGGAAATTCACCGTCAAACCGATGGACCAGGGCAACGCCTTCGTCCCGGGTAATGTGCCGGTTGCGAATTTCGTGCGAGGCGTCATAGGTCGCCCGGCCGATCCCGAACTTGATAAAGGTTGTGTAATAGTGGAACCCGTCGATGCGGTCGTCAAGACTGGAATACTTGGTAAAGGTTCCTTCGCTTCGAACGGGATTGGCCTCAAATCCGGAATGCTCGACGGAATAGTAATACGCCTCCTGCGGCGTCCACTTGAGGTAATATCCGAGGTAATGAACTTCGACATTTCCCCCTTCGAACTCTTCGGCCGGGGCCGGCAGATAGGTCAGAATATCGTTGAGGGTCAACTTGTATTCGTCTAGAAGCCGCCGAACGGGGACCCCGGAGATCGTCAAGTCGTTGAGCCCTTTCATCGTATGAAAGGATTTGTCTCGCAGCGAATCCGCGTTGTCCGAGACCGGATTGCCATATTCGGCCTCGTTCTCGCCGTAGAAGACCAGAGGAGTCTTATACTGCAACGCGATTTTGGGAGGCAGGTTTTTCTGGCCGAGGATGAACGGTTGAAAGGGATGCAGCAGGTTTTCCATCGCGAGGCGCGTGAGCAACGCGTGAACGCGGGCGTTGTAGTTGAACGACAGGTTGTCGAATCCGCCGACATACAGCCAGTTGCGGAAATTCTTGATGCCGATGTCCGTATAGAGCATCGGCGGCCAGGTCACCGTCAGCGGATGCATCCCGTACTTGTATTTGAGCAGGTGGGCGGCGTAGATGCTGTCCTTGCCTCCGCTGCCGGGGACAATGCAGTCGTAGTGGCCGTCACTGCGGCGATACCGATCCAGCAACCCAAACAGTTGTTCTTCCCGCTGCGTCCAATCGATCCGCTCCTTCTGTTCGGCGTATCGGCAGGCGTCGCAGATTCCTTCGTCGTCAAAGTGAAGGGTACGGTGTCGGTGTTCCGTCGTATGCTTGAATTCGACGGTCGAACACGGACGCTGGTTGCTGATCACGCAGCGCCGGCAGAACCGCACTTCCTGCGGAAGTCCAAATCGGGCCTCAAGGATCTCAGACAAGACATTCTCTCCGTACGGACTCGAGTTTCGCGCGGAAATTTCGGTAGATGGAAATCCCCGCAGGCCCGCTTTTTTCGGGGTGGAATTGACACGCGAACAAAGCGCCGGCCTGGATCACGGAAGCAAAATCGATCTGGCCATACCGGCTCACGGCCAGGATTATCGACGGATCCCGCGGAACGACAAAGTAGGAATGAACAAAATACATATCCGCATCACAGGCCAGACCCTCCAGGATGGAACCCTTCCAATCGCCGGATTGAGTCGTCGGACGGATTCGATTCCAGCCAACCTGAGGCACCTTCAGGATCCGGCCCTCATCGTCCCGGGGATTATCAAATCGGATGACCCGGCCGTCCAGCAAATTCAAACCCGCATGCAGGCCGAACTCGTCGCTTTCGGTCATCAACAATTGCATCCCCAAGCAGATTCCCATCAGGGGTTTTTGCCGACGGACCACCCGATGGAGAATCTCGACCAAACCCAGGTGATGCAACGATTCCATGGCGTCGCCAAACGCGCCGACGCCGGGGAGAATGACCCCGTCGGCGGATTCGATCCGGGCCGGGTCGGCCGTAATCACGGCCGCCAGTCCCACGGCCTCGCAGGCCCGCTGCACGCTGCACACATTTCCCATCTGGTAATCCACAATTGAAACGGAGGGCCCCTTCAACTCAGACACAGGTGGCCTCCTTCGGGGAAGACATCCGGCAGGAAATCCCCTGCTCCATGAGCCGGGATTTCAGATCCGGCAGGTCGATCGGATGAATTCGGGAAAATTTTCGACCGCTCTTGAGGAACACCAGATTGCCTTCGGCGGCAAAATCGTCGTCCCCGATGCAGTGATCGACGGCGGCATAGTGCAACAGGGACGCGACCGCGACGGCATCGGCCTGCCCTTGCCGGATCACCTCGACGACATGCTCGGCGCATCCGGCGCCGCCGCAGGCGATCACGGG
>PMBP01000502.1 GCA_003152975.1 Phycisphaerales bacterium
CCTTCCGATGAGCGCCAAAGTTTTGAGTGCTCAGAAAGTAACCAGCTACGATCCTCCGGGAAACCTGTTACTCAATAAGACCTATTACTGGAGGGTTGACGCATTTGACCCCAACTCCGGCGGCAATCCTATTCTAAGGACCGGTCCCGTATGGAGCTTTACGACACAGCCCGAAACGCTGATCATGACAACCCAGCCGAAGGGTGTTTTTGTCAACGGGGGCGAGACCGCCACATTTACCGTAACGGCTCTTAGCCCAAATCCCATTTCATACGCGTGGTACAAGGTCGGCACTCCCGACACCCTCATAGGTACCGATTCCCCAACTTTGACCGTTCCCAACATTTTGGCTACCAATGAAGGTGAATACTACTGCAAGGCCACAGACTCCGCCGGTTCCATCGACTCCAACAGGGCTTCTTTGACCATCAAGAAATTGGTTGGACGCTGGCCGTTTGACGGAAATCTCAACGATGTTGTCGGCACCAATCATGGCACGGCCGTCGGCAGTCCGGATGTGACGGCGGAAGGCAAGGTCGGCAGCAATGCGGTCAAGACATCCGAGGGTAATTACCTTTATGTGCCGTGGACACCGACCCCGAGCCTGAGTATCTCGTTCTGGGTATTACCGGAAACCAATGCGGGAAACGATTACATCATCGGATGCGGCGATCCGGTCGGAGCCGAGAATTTCTTTGCACGGATGACGAATATCACGACAGGTTATGATGTTGCCTTCAACAACGGAGGAGTTCGGTTTGCCTATCTAACTTATCCGGTCGCCTGGAATCACGAGGTATTTACTTATGATCAAACCACGCTTACGGCAACCTGGTATATCAACGATGTGCTCGTGGGTACGGTTTCGCAGTTAACCCTGAATCAGCCGGTAGATTCTCTGATCTACGTTGGCAACCGGAAAAACGGCCAGCGTCGTTTCACCGGTAAAATCGATGAACTGAAGCTTTACAATTATCCGCTCAATGCGTTTGAGGTTAAAAAAATATACAGTCAAGATACGGGCACGCCCTTGTGTGTACAAAGCGTGCCGAACGACCTGAACGGCGACTGCAGAGTGGATCTCGCCGATTTCGCGCTGCTGGCATCGAACTGGCTCAAGTGCAATCTTGTACCCGAGTCAACCTGCCCGTAAGACGCCGCAGGTATCGACGGATCGCGTAAGTAAGAATATTGTGTATCAGGCGACTGTTTGCAGACCTGCCAGGGGCAATGATAGTTAATGTCCCCGGCAGGTCTCTTTTTTGCACAATTGTTTTGGGTGCTTTTCCATTCAATCCAAATCCCTGTCTGTTCCCGCTTCAGCAAATCATCGGATCACTCAACAGGATCAGATTCGAACGAAAATATCAGGGGCTCCGTTTGGGGCCCCTGATATTTTTGTGCACGCCAATTCGATCATCAACAATCGAATGCCCTACTTCTTCTCCAGCAGCAGGTAATCCAGTCCGAACATATATCCCTTCACGGCCTTCTCGTTGGCTCCGACGATCTCGGCCTTGAAG
Source organism: Phycisphaerales bacterium (assembly GCA_003152975.1). Classification (GTDB taxonomy): domain Bacteria; phylum Planctomycetota; class Phycisphaerae; order Sedimentisphaerales; family Anaerohalosphaeraceae; genus FEN-1350. The sequence goes on from PMBP01000502.1 coordinate 1,524, forward strand.
GTATGATCGCCGGCCGTCAACTCGCGGGTCCCCAGGTCCATCGCCCCGGTCGCCACCACGCCGTCGTTGTAAAAATCGATCGGCTCGCCGAGCTTGGCCCCGTCGAAGTACAACTGCACGATCCCGTAATCCACCGCCTTGGTGAAATTGGCCTTGAGAGCAAAGGTTCCCGCCTCCTTCACCGGCACGGCCAGCTCCAGCGTATCGCCCGGCTTGGCCTCGGTCCACCACAGGTGCGCCTCGCCGCTCCAGGCCTCGCCGAACCCGCTCATGTCCTGCTCCTGCGGGTTGCCGCCGGACTTCTTGAGGATCTTGAGCTTTTCGCCCTCGATGGCCCCCTTGACGGAGGGCAACTCGACCGGCTGCCAGTACCCGGCCCGATCGGCCCACGGGGTCGCCTCATAGCCGTCGTCCTGTCCGGACGCCAGATAGAAATACACCGTCGAGGCATACAGCGTCGGGCGGGAATTGGGATAATATTTCTCGATCGACCCGTTAAAGGAGGTCTGGAACGGGACATTGTCGGTAATCTGCCACCGGTTCACGGACACATGCCCCTTGTTGTTGTTGCTGATCGTCTGGTTGTGGTAGCAGTTTTCAAACAGCGTCGGGTTGCACCAGGCGTATCCGAAATAATCCTCGCTGCCGGTCCCGAAGGTCGAGGGGAAGGTCTCGCCATCGACAAAAAACTTCTCGTCGCCCTCGCCCCACCATCCGCCCCGCGGATTCCACACGTGCAGCATCACGCCGCAGTACCGGCCCCGGCCCTCGGTCTTCAAAATCGTCCAGTCAATCTTTCGCCGATCATCCAGCCGCGCGTCGCGGTGCCACTTGACCCCGAATCGCCCCAACTGCTCGATCGGCCGCGACAGCGCCGCGTGGGTGATCGTGAACTGTATCGACCGCGCCTCGGTGCCGTCATTGGTCAGCCGGATCACCGCTTTGCGGAACGGCATGTACCAGAATGAGTAGAACCCATCCTTGGTCATCCCCAGCGGCAGCGACTTGTACGCGTTGACGCCCGGGGCGGTGCCGAAGAAATCGCCCAGCGGAACCCACACGCTCGGCGCCGCCTGCCCGTCCCAGTTCATCGACAACGCCAGCGACCGCATCACATCGTAGGACCCCGGCGCCGCCGGGACCTCCATCTTCACCCGGATCGAGGTGATCGCCCGCGGTCCGTCGAGCTCGGCCACCCTCGCCGTCTGGCCCGGCGCCACGGTGACATTCTGGATCATCCGCGCTTCGCCCGTCCTTCGGCCCGCGGGATTCCGTCCGCAATTCGTCAGGATTTCATTGGCCTTGGCCAGCGCCTCGGTCTGGGCCGCCGACAGCGGCAGCTTGAAGGTCGGCAGCACCGTCCCCTTCGGATAGGTCCCGTAGGTAAAATGATAGTACGCCCCCCAATCCGGGTCGGCAACGATCTTGCAGGATTTCTGGTACGGGATCGGCACATAGTTGTTCAGCCCCATCGCCACCTTGTGCACCAGCGCCGGATAGACAAACGGCTCGGTCTTGCCGTCGAAGTACCCTGTAAACGGCAAATCGACCGCCGGCTCGGCATTGCCATCGAGGAAGATCCGCACATGGCCCGGGCCGTCTTTCGCCGACCAGATCCGCCAGATCACCCCCGGCCCCTCCATCTCCGCCAGCACCTGCTTGCCGTTCTCCGTGCGAATGATGCCATTATTGTCACCATTGGCGTCCCAGTTTATATAGTTACCGGTCGCCGCGTCGAATGTGCTGGCCCGGTCCCAGCTCGACCACTGGGCGCATTTTTCGCCCGGTTCCGGCAATACCGCCAGTCGTTCCAGGTCCGTCAGCCGCCCGACCAGGTCCAGGTAGCTGAGCGTCTCCGCTGTCGCCAAACCGGCCCCAATAACCGCCAATACAACCATGATCCAAACCCGCTGCATACAATCCCCTTTCCCTTTGAGAATATGTGAAACAACAAGGACAACAGGATCGTTCCCGATCCGTGACTTCGTATGCGTGACCCGCTTGTTTTATATATTATATGTATCTTATATGTTTTATATTATGTTTTTGATTTTATTTCGCCGGCGCTGCNNGCCGGGGCTGCCGGAGCCGGTGCCGCGGGAGCTGGCGCCGGAGGCGCCGGTTTTTCCTTGGGCTTGATGCCCTGGGACTTCATCCACTCGGCGATCTCGGCCTCGGTTTTCTTGGCCTCGGCCGTCGTCGCTTTGGCCGCCTCCATCTTCTTCTGGTTTTCGGCGACGACCTTGTCCTTCTCCGCCACGGCCGTCGCGGCCTTCTGCGTCTCGGCCTGCAGTGCCGTCGTCGTGGCCTGCTGCTTTTGCGCCGCCGTCATCGTCCGGTCGCGATACTGCTGGCCCGCCTGGTTCGTTTCGGCCAGTTTGCCCTCCAGTGAGCGCACCCGCCGTTCCGCTTCCGACCGCCCCACCTCCGCCTGGATCCGTCCCACCTCCGCCCGTGTCGCCTCTTCCTCCACAATGTCCGAATAGGCCTTCTTTCCGAACGGATCGCTGACCTTTTCAAACACGCCCTCCTCCTTGACCGGCCGCTGCTTGCGTCGGATATCGGCCATGGCCTGTTCGTTCGGCACGCCCCCCGTCGAAACCGTTGGCGTCAGGATGAACAGCACCTCCGAACCTCGTTCCTCGAAGTCTTTGCTCGAAAACAGAAACCCGACCAACGGCAGGTCCTTCAGGCCCGGAATTCCCCGAGTGACCGCCCGTTGCTCGACTTTGGAAATCCCCCCGATCACAAGACTCTCTCCCAACCGGATCCGATTCTCCGACACCTCGACCTTCTGCTGCGAGAAAATCGGAACTTGCTTGACCCCTTCCGGGGTGGAATTCGAACTGATCTGCGCCGTCGTCTTGAGGCCGATGGTGTTGTCCGAAAACACATAGGGTGTCACTTCCAGCGAATCCACGATATTCTGCCGTTCCGGATACAAAAACGGTTTTCCCGAGACGGGATCGATCGTTGAGATCTCATCCAGGATAACATTGTCTTCCGTCCGGATTGTACCCGTCTGCCCGTTGACGATTTCCAACTGGGGATTCATCAAAATCTTCAGGTACCCCCGCGACTGCAGCATGTCCACCAGCACCCCCACTAGGTGCCCCGGATCGTCCACGACAAATTGCTGGTTGATCGGATCCCAGGTCCCCCCGCTGACATACCCCGTCTTCATCCCGAACGACGATCGCGCCAGATCCCGCAGGGCCGCCCCCGGCAACTTGCCACTGAGGTCCACTCCGGTCCCGAACAGGTTCTGTATCTCCATCCGCGTTTCCCAGTCCAGCGTGTGGTCCGCATACACCTGCGAAATCAGGCAGTCCACCCGCACCTGGATCGGCGGTACATCAACCGTCTGCAAAAACTCCAACATCTGCTGGGCCTGAACCTTGGCCGGGCAGGTCACGACGATCTGCTCGGTCGCGGGATTGGTGCTGATCGTAAAGGGAATCACCGGCAACGGAGTCCCCTTGTGATCCATCAGCGGCTGGACAAATTGCGTGTTGACCAGGGTGACCAGGGTATCCGCCGAATGATACCGGCAGAAATAATACAGTTTGACCTCCGGTTGACCCGTCACAACAATCTCCTCGATCGACGGCGGCGTGACATAGACATCCGGCTTGGAAATCCGCGCCCCCTTCGTCGGTTTTACCGACTCCAGATCCCGCAGGATATTCATCGATTCCAGTTCCGTGGGTTTGGAGTCGTATTTCCCACTGCACCCGGCCAAGACCAGCAGCGACAACAACACTCCCGCCGATCCACGGACAACTCGCCCGCGGACAGGACCGAAGGAATGCTTGTTCTCGCTGGGTCTCACCTTCCGTTGCTCTCCCTGAATTCCAATCATTTCGCCGGGGCCGCCGGAGTTGCCGGCGCTGGCGTCGCAGGAGCCGGAGTTGCGGGTGCGGGCGTCGCCGGAGTTGCTGGCGCGGGTGTCGCTGGAGCTGGAACCGCGGGTGTTGCTGGAACCGGCGCCGTAGCTGGCGGAGTTGGAGCCGCAGGCGCTGGCGTTGTAGCCGGCGCTGGAGTCGCCGGCGCAGGAGTCGCAGGTGCGGGGGCTGCAGGCGCAGGTGTCGCTGGACCGGTCGGTTTGGCCGGCGCCCCATCCTTGGGTGCTGCGCCGCCGTCCTTACCGTTACTCCACTTCTCGATCTGGCCCTCGGCGTCCTTCTTGGCCTTGGCAGCCGCTTCCTTGGCCGCAGCCGCTTCGGCCTTGAGCCTGTCGGCATCGGCCTTGGCGGCCGCCGCTGCATCTTCCAGCTTCTTGAGTTCCTCGGCGCTCTTGGCCGTCTCGGCCGCCGCTCCCGCAGTCTTGGCCTTGGCGGCGTCGACCGCTTGCTGGGTCGTCTTCGAGGCCGCTTCAGCATTGTCGGCCCGTGTCTTTTCCTGTTCCGCTTGCTCAGTCGCCCGGCCGAGCTGTTCTTCGAGCTGCTTGGCCGTGCGTTCCGCGTGCGCTTTTTGCATCTCCGCCTTCACGCGGCCCACTTCCGCCCGCGTCGCCTCTTCTTCCACTATTTCCGTGTACATCCCCGTCCCCAGTGGATCGCTCCAGCTCCGAGAAATATCGTTCCGTTCCCCTGCCGGCGTGTGTTTGCTCTGAATATCCGCCACCACCTCCTCATTGGGAACGCCGCCCGTTGAGATCGTCGGCGTCAGGACAAACATTACTTCCTTGGCGCTCTCTTCGAAGTCCTTGCTCGAAAACAAAATGCCGATCAGCGGAATGTCCTTCAGGAACGGAACGCCCCGTACCACGCTGCGCTGTTCGGTCTTGCGGATGCCGCCGATCACCAGACTCTCGCCCTGCCGGATACGGTTTTCCTTGACCACGACCTCGCGCTTGGTCACGATCGGCACCTGCTTGACGCCTTCCGGCGTGGACTTCGAGCCGATCACCGCCCGCGTCTCGAGCCCGATATACCCGTCGGCGAATACCCGCGGCGTGACCGTCAGCGAATCGATCACATCCACATATTCGGTTCGCTGCGTAATGACACCCGACACCGGGTGCACGCTCTGAATCACATCCAGCGGAACATGTTCACTGGTCACGATGTTGGCCGTTTGACCGTTGACCACCTCCAACTGCGGATTCATGAGGATCTTCAGATACCCCCGTGACACCAGCACATCCACCATCGCGCCGAACATATGACCCTCTTGGCCCGGTGTCGCGACGAAGGTGCCCGAAGTCGGATCGTAGGTCCCGCCATCCACATACCCGGTCTTCATCCCAAATGACGATCGTGCCAGATCCCGCA
>PMBP01000477.1 GCA_003152975.1 Phycisphaerales bacterium
GATGTAGTAGTATTTACTGTGGTTGTGGACCCGGACATCGATTGGGTTGTCCGTTGTAAACTTGTAATACTGGGTCATCTTTTCTGCGATGATCGCGGCAACCTCACGCGGGGTCTTGCCCGCGACGAGGATATCGCCCATTGTCTCGAAGGAAATCTTGCCATCGGGCCGGATGACCTGCGTGTGGCCGACCGACTGCGTGGTTCCCTGCAGTTCGGGCACCTTCGTCGAGATCACCGTTATCTCGTCCGGNNCCTTGAGGTCTTCGGGGTTTGCCGAAAAACAGCCCAACAGCGTCACCGCCAAAACGCATCCAACCGCTACCATCGAAATCCGCATACCTGTCCCTTTCGATCTTCGAAATTCAATTCTTCCAAACCAGAACCAGTATCCATTCCATCGGCATTTCGGATACCCCAAATCAGCCGATTTCATCGTACTGCACGAAGTGGTGAATGTCAAACCAACCATTCAATTTCACCGAATTTTCAACAAAGTTCGAATTATCGGACCTGGCCGGGCTATCACTTTTGGATCGAACCCACTATAATTATATACCGTAGAGTTCAAGGAATTCCTTTGAAAGGATAGCCAATGTCAAAACTGCTATACATCCAATCCTCGCCGCGGGGCGGCCGATCCAAGTCTATTTCCGTGGCCGATGTCTTTGTCGAAGAGTATCGTCGGCTCCGACCGTCCGATTCGATCGACACACTCAATGTCTTTACGGCCGATCTGCCGGCGTTTGACGGTCCGGCGGTGCAGGCCAAGTACAACATCCTGCACGGCCGGCCGCAGGGTCCCGACGACCTGCGGGCGTGGAAGGCTGTCGAGGCGGTTATCGAACGGTTCAAGGCGGCCGACCGGTACCTGCTGGCGGTACCCATGTGGAATTTCGGGATCCCGTACCGGCTCAAACACTATCTGGACCTGCTTATTCAGCCGGGCTATACCTTCGGCGTTTCGCCGGAAAAGGGCTACTTTGGCATGGTAACCGGCAAGCCGCTGGTGGTGGTCTATGCCCGAGGCGGCGAGTACCCGGCGGGTTCGCCCTCTGCGGCCTACGATATGCAGAAACCTTATGTCGAACTGGCTTTCCACTTTATGGGCTTTACCGATATCCGTTCGATTGTTTTTGAGGCGACTCTTCAGGGCTCGCCCAAGGAAATCGAGGCCCGAAAGAAGACGCTGATGCAGGAGGCCCGCCACCTGGCCGCCGCCATTTCCGTTTGACAATTGCCTGTTTATCCGCTATTCTGCACAGTTCCGTGCGAGGCCGCAAGAGGTTCTGCGCACGGCATTCGTGAATTTTGGAGTGGTTGACGGGCATGAAGATATCGCTGAACTGGCTCAATGAATATGTGGATGTGGATCTGTCGGCCGAGCAGGTCGTGGAGATTCTCAGCAATCTGGGTTTTCCCAACGAGGGCATCAGCGTTGTCGATGGCGACAGCGTAATCGATCTGGAGGTCACCAGCAACCGCGGCGACTGCCTTAGCCATATCGGCGTGGCCCGCGAACTGGCCGCGGCGACCGGCAAGAAGCTGCGGATTCCCAAGGTCAATCTCAACTTCAGCGACCGGGATATCAGCGAATTCGTCGATGTCCGGATCNNCGCCCGCGCGATCACGGGTGTGAAGGTGGGCCCGACGCCCGATTGGATGCGCAAACGCCTTGAGGCCATCGGCCTGCGGAGCGTCAACAATGTCGTCGATGCGACCAACTATGCGATGATGGAGATCGGCCAGCCGCCCCACGCCTTTGATTACGACAAGCTGACCGGCAAGAAAATCATCATCCGCAAGGCCAAACCCGGCGAGCAGATCATCAGCATCGACCAGACGCAGTGCAAACTGGCAGAGACGATGCTCGTCATTGCGGATCCTTCCGGGCCGGTGGCGGTCGCCGGTGTGATGGGGGGGCTGGCCACGGAGATCAACGACGCGACCACGACCGTCCTGCTGGAAGAGGCGCACTTTGACCCGATCACCATTCGTTCGACGGCACGACGGCTGTCGCTGAGTTCCGAGGCGTCGTTCCGCTTCGAGCGGCAGGTCGATATCGAGATGATCGACTTCGCCTCACAGCGGTGTGCTGAGCTGATCGTCATGGTCGCCGGCGGCCAGGTGGCCAAAGGCATCGCCGACGATTACTCCGCCAAGCCGGAGGCGATTACCGTCGGCATGCGGTTGACGCGGGTGAAAAAACTGCTGGGCATCGAGGTTCCCAGGGACCGCGGGGTGAAGATCCTGTCGGCCCTGGGCCTTCAGCCCGAAAGCCGCAACGACGAGCTGGTTGTCTGCACGATTCCTTCGTGGCGGCACGACCTCTACCGCGAGGCCGACCTGATTGAGGAGATCGCCCGTTGCCACGGCTACGACAAGATTCCCGTCGAGAAGCGGATGGTCATCGATGTCGCCGTGCCCGAGCCGCGGCAGCGGCTGGCCGGTCGGCTGCGAAACTTTCTGAACGGCTGCGGCTATTTCGAGACCATCAATGTCACTTTTGTCGAGGATTCCGTCGCTCAGCCCTTTGAGGATTCGGCCGAGCCGCCCCTGCGGGTCCTGCACGAATCCCGCAAGCTGGCTAACCAGCTCCGCCGGTCGCTGATCGGTCCGCTGGTACAGGTCGTCACGACCAACCACCACGCCGGCAATCGCAATTGTCGCTTCTACGAACTGGCCGACACCTTCCGCCCAGCGCCCGGGGCCGAGCTTCCCAACGAGCGGCCGAAAGTGGCGATGGTGTGCGAAGGCGAATTCCGCGACATCCGCGGAACGATCGAGGGCCTGGTCACGATGGTCCATTCGCAGACACCGTCGCGTTTTGAGCCGGTGACGCTTGGCTGGGCGTCGGCGGCCGCGAAGATCTTCGTCGGAGAAAAGGAGATCGGTATTGCCGGAAATCTGGCCAAGCCGGTGCTCAAGACCTTCGACCTGGAAGACTCGACCGTCTGTGCCGCCGAGATCGATTTCCTGTCGCTGCTCGACCTGGCCGGCAAGACCTCCAAATTCCGCCCCATCCCGCGATTTCCCTCGATAGCCCGCGATTTGTCACTGATCCTCGACGAGCCGGTCCGCTGGGCGCAGATCGTCGAATCGGTTCGCAAACAAGCCCCCGCCGAACTGCAGGATGTGATCTTCGTCGGCATTTACCGGGGCAAGCCCATCCCCGCCGGCAAAAAGAGTTTGACCCTCTCGCTGCAATTCCGCGACGAGCAGGGGACCCTGCAACACGAGACCGTGGACGGATTCGAAAAAAATATTGTGGCGCAACTGACGGCGGACCTGGGGGCGGGACTTCGCACGGCCTGATTCGACAGTCGTAACTCACGACCGGTTCGCGAGTTACAATTAAGTAAATTATGGATCTATAATAATTTTCGCCGATCCGATTTCCGGCCGGAAATCATTAAACTTTCGCGTTGCCTCTTGCCGACGGTAACAGTATAAGTACTTTGCAGGTTGACCCCTGCTGTGTGCGTATGAGGCATACGATTGAAAGAACCTATACCCTCATTCGGGGAAGTCGGATCTTGAGCGCCGCTCATGCCCCTCGCGGGACGATGCGGACTTCTGCAACGACTACCCACCTGAACTCGAGGGTTCTTCATGACATGTCTTTACGGCATTGGCGGAGGTATCTTGCAAAGAAAAGGTTCGTCTCTGACGAACCTTTTTTCATGCGCGGTGCTCTCAATCTGCAGGTGCAGGATATCCCTCGGTAAGAAACTCGTGCGATTCAAACGAACACAAATCTTGACCGGCAGCATCTTGACCGGCTCTCCC
>PMBP01000242.1 GCA_003152975.1 Phycisphaerales bacterium
AGTTTTACAACCTTAACTGAACCTGATGCATATTACACCGAAGCTTTCGGCATATCCGGCAACAATGTCGTAGGAACCTATGGTAATAAAATTGGAGACGCTCGCCAGCATGCTTTCCTCTACGATGGCTCAAGTTACACCGCCTTTGACTATCCTGGTTCAAGTTACACTTTTGGCTATGGCATATTCGGCGACTATGTCGTAGGAACATATTTTGATGGAACTGGCGGTCATGGCTATATAGCGACACTATCCGAATTTACCATTCCCGCCGAGCCTGTCCCATTACCTGGTGCCCCCGTCCCCGGAGCTTTGCTTTTGGCCGGAATGGGGACGGGTCTGGTCGGCTGGCTACGCCGCCGGAGAACCCTGTAATAATAAACACCCAAGGAACGATTCGGATATCGATCTCGTATTGGAAAGGGATCAAAATGGAACGGGCTCGGGTTTATGATTTCGAAATTGCCAGGACATGGATATTCGTGACGGTGATCGCTGCTATGTTGTTGCCAGATATGGCCATAGCCGGATTTACCTACGAATGGCGGTTTTTCAAGTGGGGTCCAGGCATAGATAACATAACCTACGGACCGGAGAACGATAAAGAATGGGCTGGACCGTGGAATGGGCACTCGGGCACATTCGTCTATACGGACCAGACGCGCGTGTTGGGTGATTTCGTATGGTATGATATGGGTACTTACCTTGCGGATTCCCCGGCGGGTCCTTGGCGAACCGACGGGACCGTCACTTATTGCACGGCCGATCATGTCACTCTAACCACTTTCTCCTGGTTTGATGTGGGCCATGAAGACGATCCATCCTATTTTCATTCTGAAGAAGTAACTTTTACTCGTGAAAAGACCTGGGCTGACCCCCATGCCCTGTATCTGACAAATCGGCCGGTCCCCGCGCCTGGGGCCTTTCTGTTAGCCAGCATTGGTGTTCCCCTTGTGAATTTGCTCCGCAGACGGAGAATCCTGTAGCTTCTTCCCTATTGTTTTGAATGGATTGACTTGTATTAGAGGGCCGTTCTTATACGGCCCTTTATATTTACCCAAGGCATCCTTGTTTTGGGACCCATACCCCCCGGTAGTGTCAAGAAAGTTGCGCACATTTTTCAGAGAGCTCTTTCATAGGTCGTTGTCTCCCATCACCCCAGCCCATGGGCTGGCGACGGTTAATGGCCGGCCCGACGATCCGTCCGCTCCTCGCTGTGCTCATACCGACGGGCGTTGCACAGCCGGTCCGCTTCCGAATCCAACAACTTGTTCAAGGTGTCTTCCACCGAGTCCCGCACCAGCGTGTCCAGGTGCGACCGGATCTGCGCCTCGTCAATCCGTATCGCACGATTCAACTTTTTACCCTCGTTGACCGATCTTTCTTCTGTTGTCTTCATGTGTGAGTCCTTTCATGCCTTGGGTCTTGTTATCCTGGTCTTTCCTCTATCGACCCGCTTGAAAGGACTCTCTGAATTTACCCAGACCCGAAGGTCCAATAACGAATGTGCGCAAAATAGCGTACCTTATCGAAAATGGTTGTTTTCGATTTGAACTTCGATACAAGAAACGGCCGGATCTATTGGAAAGGGCCACTTCATGAATCTCGATCGCATAATCTTCTCGCAACTGATGGATTTCATTCCTCGCTATCCGTTCAACGCCTGCGTCCGTCGGTATTGGGGCAACCATCGGCCTCGGCACTTTTCTCACAGGAAGGATTCAGGTCGATGGAGGTTGTCTTGAAGCGTCGATGCCCCTTGCCCGCTTGCAGATCGGAGGTCTGCTCAAGGCACTTCTGTAATGCAGACGACTTGTCGGTGACTACATAAAATGCAGTTTACCCCGAATCTTCTTGCGATAGCGGCCAGTAGCCGGTAAAGTAAGCGGGTATTTGTTTGGGTGAGATCGATTAATTCGTCTGTTTTTTGCCATGATTAATACCGTGTAAGATTAGGTCGAAGTACAGCTTGTCTATGGTAATTCTACAGAGCCGTTTGGTTGTAGTCAGGAGATTTACGAAGCGCAGCAAAAATCGTAACTCCTTATAAAATAAGTATTTGGAGAGGTGTCGGAGTGGCTGATCGAGCTGGTTTCGAAAACCAGTGTGCCCTTACGGGTACCGCGGGTTCGAATCCCGCCCTCTCCGTTATGGTAAGGATGCTGGACCGGTTTGGCCGGCCAAGTCAGACGCGATGCGGGTGGCACTAGGACAATTCAATGCGGTCGTCGGTGACCTGCGGGCCAACATTGAGAAGATGCAGGCCATCTGGAGCCAGGCGAGCGATCAGGGGGCTGAGGTGGTGGTCTTCCCCGAGCTGGCCGTGTGCGGCTATCCGCCCGAAGACCTGCTCCACAAGCGGCACTTCCTGAGGGACAACCGGGTGGCCGTCGAGCACCTGGCCGCTCGATGTCCCCATCGCACGATCATCGTTGGCTATGCCGACAGCGCAGAGGGCCAGGCGTACAACGCAGCGGCTGTGATCCAAGAGGGCCGGATCGCGGCCGTCTACCACAAGGGCAGGCTCCCCAATTTCAGCGTGTTTGACGAGTCCAGGTACTTCGAGCCCGGCCTGGAGCCGCTGACGGTCCAACTGGGGCAACTGGCCACGACCGTCACGATCTGCTATGACCTCTGGAGCATGGAGTGGCTGAAGGCCCGGTTTCCGTCGCCTGCGGCCATGGACGTGATCCTCAATCTCTCGGCCTCCCCCTTCNNATCGAGCTGGTTTCGAAAACCAGTGTTCCGTTTACGGAACCGTGGGTTCGAATCCCACCCTCTCCGGTGGTATGGCGGGAAACCCGTATGGTGTCAGTGGAACAAATCGAACAGGCGGCACAAATGATCGGCGGTGCGGCCGGGGCCAGGGCGGTCTATCTGTTTGGTTCCTATGCCCGCAAGCAGGCCCGGTCCGAGAGTGATGTGGATTTTTTCGTCATCGCTGACGATCCCCTGCCACGGCACAAACGAAGCCGGTCCCTGTATCGGCTGTTTCGACCCTACCGGTTCAGCATGGATATTCTGGTCTATACACCCGACGAGGTTGATCGGGCCCGACAGGATCCCTTATCGCTGGTCTCCCGTGTCCTTGAGGAAGGAAAGCTGGTGTATGGAAAGGGGGCTTGAGCCAGCCCGGCAATGGATCCGCAAGGCCGACAACGACCTTTTGGATGCGGATAACAATCTCTGTTCCGAGAGAATACCCTTCGATACGGTGTGTTTCCATGGCCAGCAGGCGGCCGAAAAATGCCTCAAGGCGGTGTTTGTTTTTCGTCAACAGCCCTATCCGTTGACTCATGACTTATTGTGGCTTCTGGAACAGGTTCTCGAACTGTTCCCACGGGCGGAAGATCTGCGGGAAGATTTGATTCTCTTGATGCCCTATGCGGTGGAAGCCCGATACCCGGACGATACGGTGCCGCTGACTTGCGAAGATGCAAAAGAAGCCCGGGCCGCCACAGGACGGGTATATGATTGGGTTCGTTATGCCTGCCCGGACCTGTTCCGATAGAACAAGGATTCCAAAAGGTTGTGGAGTCAAGCAGGATCGTAACTCCTGTCATAATTTTTGATGCGAGGGAATGTCAATGAAGAAAGGTGAATCACTCATCGGGTTGCTGGACGCCCGTCGCCGCATTCTGGAAGACGCCTTTTTCCGCAAGCGGGACGCCATTCTCATCGAGCAGTTCCATGCGATGGAAAAGATGAAGAAAACCAAAAGCGCCCTTCGCAAGGTTTCGGGGATTACCCGCGAGGATGTGCTCGACAAGCTGATGTCCCTGAATGTGCGTCCCGAGACGCTGGCCTCGTTGGCGATGGTGCCGCTGGTGGAGATCGCCTGGGCCGACGGCTCCATTCAGGTCGAGGAACGCGAGGCGATTCTCAAGGCCGCGGCCAAGAATGGTTTTACCACGGGCGGCATCGACTTTACCCTGATCGAAAGCTGGTTGGCCCGTCGCCCGCCGGACAGTCTGCTGGATGCCTGGACGCACTACATTCAGGGCCTGTGCGCCAATTTGAACAAGGGTCAAATTGCCAGTCTCCGGACCGACCTGATCGGCCATGCCCGGGACATCGCCAAGGCCAGCGGGGGATTTCTGGGGCTGGGTAACAAGATCTCCAAGACCGAACAGGCCATGATCGACCGGCTCAAAGCCGCGTTTGACCAATAAGAAGCATGGTAAACAACAATGATTGTCGTCATTGACTATAATGTGGGCAATGTCAAGAGCGTTCGCAACGCTCTTGACTATCTGGGCATCGAGGACGAACTGTCGGCCGATCCGGCCCGAATCGCCGCCGCCGACGGGATCATCCTGCCGGGCGTGGCGGCCTTCGGCTATGCCATCCAGGCGTTGGGCCCGACCGCCGAGGTTGTACGCCGTACGGCTCTGAAGGGCAAGCCCCTGCTGGGCATCTGCGTGGGATTTCAGTTGCTGTTCGATCACAGTTGCGAGCTGGGCGAACACGACGGCCTGGGCCTGATCGCCGGCCAGGTTGTGCCGATCCCGAACGACCAGACCGTACCCCACATGGGCTGGAACAGCGTGCGTCCGGCCGACGGCATGGACTTATTCGACGGGCTGCGGGCCGAGGAGCATTTTTATTTTGCTCACTCATTCCACGCCCGCATCGGCGATCCGCAGGTCCGCGTCGCCATGACCGACTACGGAAGGCCGATGGCCGCCGCCGTTCAGAAGGGCGCTATCTACGGCCTGCAGTTCCACCCGGAAAAGAGCGGCCCGGTCGGCATGCAGGTGCTGCGCAACTTCGAGGCCGTCTGCCGGAGGGCGTCGCAATGCTGACCAAGCGAATCATTCCCTGCCTCGATGTCAAGGACAACCGCGTCGTCAAGGGCGTCAACTTTCTGAATCTCCGTGACGCCGGCGACCCCGTTGAACTGGGCAAACGCTACAGCGACGAGGGCGCCGACGAGCTGGTCTTTCTGGACATCACGGCCACGATCCGCTCGCGAAAAACGATCGTCGATCTCGTCGAGCGGGTCGCGGAAAATGTCTTCATCCCCTTCACCGTCGGCGGCGGCATCAGCACCTCCGAAGAGATCGACCTGCTCTTGCGGAGCGGCGCCGACAAGTGCTCGATCAATACCGCCGCCGTCCGCAACCCCGAACTGCTCACCGAATCCGCCGAGCGGTTCGGCAGCCAGTGCGTCGTGCTGGCGATCGACGCCCGCCGCCGCAAGAACGGCGCCGGCTGGATCGTCACCGTCAAGGCCGGCTCGGAGCCGACGGACATCGACGCCGTCGAGTGGGCCGCACGGGCCGAGCGAATGGGCGCCGGCGAGATCCTGCTGACCAGCATGGACGCCGACGGGACCCAGGCCGGATACGATATTGAGTTGACCCGCGCGATCGCCGAGGCCGTCAACATCCCCGTCATCGCTTCCGGCGGCGCCGGAACGATGGAGAGCTTGGCCGAGGTCCTCGACAAGGGGCACGCCGACGCCGTTCTGGCCGCCTCGATCTTTCACTACGGACAATTTTCCATTCGCCAGGTGAAAGAATACCTGGCCGGCAAAGGCGTCCCCATCCGCCTCTAACGAAGGGAGGAACCCCCATGAATCCCGAATCGCCTCAAATAGTTCAAGAGGTTCCGACTCCGGAACTCATCGAATTGATCGCCCCGCTGGGAAAGGCCCTCCGCCACACCGGCAAGGTTCTCTTCGAGCCGTTCGACATGGGCAAGTGGTTCGTCATCGGCTTTTGCGCCTGGCTGGCCACGCTCGGAAAGGGCGGTTCGTCGTTGGGCTATAAATTCAACACTAACGGTTTCCGCAGTGGCAGCCGCGAACTCCACCAATTTCTTCAATCGCTCCCGTGGGTCGTTCCTCTGATGGTCGGGGCGTCCATTCTCGGCCTGATCCTGTACCTGTTGTTTCTATGGCTCAGCAGCCGCGGCAAATTCATGTTTCTGTACTGCGCCGCCAACAACTGCGCTTTTATCAAATACCCCTGGGGCCAGTTCCGCCGTCAGGGCAACAGCTTGTTTTTGTTTCGGTTGGTGGTCGGGATCCTCGGGATGATCAGCATGGGCCTTACGGTTCTTCTTGGCTTCGGTCTGTATGCCGCCCTCAGGACCGGTTTTCAAACCGAGGGGGCGGTGATCCTGGCCGTTCTGGGGGCCATGATGATCGGCCTTCCTCTGGCCATGGTGATCCTGACCGTGGTGGATGTCACGGAGGATTTTGTCATCCCCATCATGGTGCGGCAGGGCCGCCTGTGCATTCCCGCATGGAAGGTGTGCTGGCAATTGATCCGCGCTCACTTCAACAAGTTTGTCCTTTATTGGCTCTTCAAGCTTCTCCTGAATGTTGTCATCGGGTCGATGGTGTTTGCCTTCGTTCTGGGAACCTGCTGCGTGGGGGCGATCATTCTGTTAATCCCCTATCTGAACGCGGTTCTCCTGTTGCCGGTCACCTGCTTAAAGCGGTCCTTCTCGGCCTTCTATCTCCGCCAGTTCGGCGACGCATTCGATGTTTTCCCGCCGGATCCGGCGGCGGCGCCAACGCCGGCGGCGACCGACTGGCCCACGATTGCCAATCCGGGGTCCTGAGGAATCGATGGCCCTGCTGCGTCGTCACAAATACATCCTGCTGTCGTTGGGACTCTACTGGCCGGTCCTGTTTATTGCCACGCATATTCCCTTGCCCAACCTCACCGAGAAAACGGGCATGAGCGATAAGACCATGCATGTCCTGGCGTATGGGATCCTGGTCTTTTTGGCGTATCTTGCAATCAGTCCTTATCGGAGGGTTAATTGGAAGAAAATGTTCCCCTGGCTTCTGGTCGCCGCCGTGGTCGGGTATGGGGCCTTCGACGAGTGGCTCCAGGGCAAGGTCGGCCGAACGCCTGATCTAATGGATCTCCTGGCCGACATCGGGGGCACCATCAGCGCCTTACTGATCCTGACGGCCCTGGAGTTCTGGCCTGCACTAATGGCGATCTGCGGGATCGCGGTTTTTTCGCTGGCCAACCTGTCACTGATCGACGAGAAGCCCGCTTTGGCCTGGCTGAACATCGCCAACACTTTCTGCGGTTACGCGGTCTTTACGCTGATCTGGATTCAGTATGCGCAGCGGGTCCAGCCGTCGCGAAAGAGCGGAACGATTTCCTGGGCTATCAGGATGATGGGCCCCGGCCTGCTGTTACTGATTCTCGTGAGGGCGTATGGCGTCTTCGATGAGGGCAAGTCGCTGCAGGCGATCGAGAATTATGCCGCGCTGCTGTCCATCGTGGCGGCGGTGGTCGTTAGCGGCGCGGTGCTTCGCTGGGGGCCAAAACCCCCTTGCCGGCCCCAAACGGCCGATACAGCGGATCGCCGATCAAAAGCATCTGCCACGAGTTGAACGGGTTGGTGCGGAAGTACGCTTCCACCAGACATCGGCCCGCAATCAGCTCGGCGAAGAATTCCTCCGGCAGCGGAAACGCCGTCAGATACGGCTCGTTGACCGGCCCCAGCGTGGCCGTGATGCCGTCGCGAAGCATCGCCGGGCACCACTCGGTTGATGCGGCCCCTCGCAGATCGGCCGCCTCGAAGCTGGCGATGTGATACCCCACCGCCCCCGTCGCAAAATCAAAGGCGTCCACATATTTCCGCAGACTGTACCACCCGCAATACAGCGCCGCATCCGGACAACTACCGACGGCGAACAGTTCCGGCTTGTTGTCCTCGACGACCTTCATCGCCGTTTTGCGGCGAACGATCTCGGCGGCGGCATGGATAGACAGGTCATATTTTCCGAACTCCGATGCACTGTCGGGCTTGGGATATCGGCAATCGAAATACGCGACACCCTTAAGGCCCGCCGATTCGGCCGCCAGCGCCTTGTCGATCAGCCCCAGGACAATCGTTTCGTCGGGGCCGTCCAAGCGGCTGACCATCAGCGTCTTTGCAGCCGCCCAGTCCATCGATTCCTTCAGTTCGTTGGGCTGCCAGCGATACAGAGGATAGTCGTCGAACCGCACCATCGTCAGTTCGCTGTCCAGCGCCGCCCCGGTCTCCTTGCCCCGGAGGTTGTCGGTGTCCGCGTCGATCGCGGCGATCATGCCCGCCGTCCCCGCGACCCGCTCGAACGCATTGTAGAGCCGCGCCTCGAACCGCCGCGCGGGGCTCCAGTGTTCCTCGCGGGCCGTCTGCAAGCGGACCAGGTCCTCCTGGATTTCACGCTGATCCGTAGTCGAAATAACCAGTACGATTCCCACATCAGCGGCCTTCTTCCACCCGGCCGGTTTCCCGAAGACTTCGACATAGAGCTTGGCCCATTCTTCCAGCCGTGTCCTGCGGGTCTGCGGGTCAAAGACGGACTGGATTTGTTTGAGCGAGGCCTCGAACCGTTCGGGCAGTTTCGCCAACAGGTCCTCGACGCGCGGGATTTTCTGAGGGTCCAACGGTATGATCTTCAGTTCGGGACTCTCGATCCGGTTGGCAATCTGTATGAGGTACTCGCCCCGGTTCTGGCGGATTCGTCCCAGGTCGCCGACAATCGCCGCGGCCGCCGGATCGTTTGCCGATCCCGCAAGCCCGATCCGATAGGGGATTCCGTAGATCGTCAGCAGGCAGCGGACCCGGCTGGCCCGGGAGGGTTTGTTCAACTCGCGGCGAACCGGTTCGGCGATGGATTGAAGATACTGCGCCCGGTCGATCGTGCTGGCCAGCGGTTGTGCCAGCGGCAGCCACAGGATCTGGTCGCGCGAAAGGCCCCGCTTGTCGCAGTAAACCTCGGCGATGCGGATGGAACTGCGGTTGGTCGCGTTGGCGACGATCAGGATTTCCGACGGCTCCAGCGCCCCGCAGCGATCGGCAAGGACGCCGACCCATAGCAACAACACGATTGATCCCAGCCGACCTTTCGCCGCCGTCATCCCGTCAGCCCTCGTTCCGCGTGGCTTGCCTGGTCGAATAGCGTTTCTCGTAGATATTCCGCCGGCCGATCAACTGGCCCAGCGTCATCCACAGGATCCGCAGGTCCAGCCCGAAGGACCGTTTGTCAACATATTCGACATCCAATGCCAGTTTATTCTCAATCGTCAGTTCCGCACGGCCGCAGATCTGCGCCAGGCCCGTCAGGCCGGGCTTGACCTGGAGCCGCCGCCGCTGGGTCGAATCCCACTCGGCCATCTGCGAGAGGTACAGGGGCCGCGGACCCACCAAGCTCATTTCGCCGCGGAGAATGTTGAACAACTGCGGCAACTCGTCCAGCGACCACTCCCGCAGGAACTTACCGACGCCCGTCAGCCGAGGGTCCTGGCCGGATTTAGGGCTGGGACCAAAGGGGTCGGCGTCGGTCCGCATCGTGCGGAATTTGAGAAGGGTAAAGGGCGAGCCGTTTTTGCCGGCCCGATGCTGTCGAAATATCGCCGGCCCGGGGCTGGTTAGCCGGATCCATACCACGATCACGAACAACAACGGTAACGACGCAACCGCCGCCGTCAGCGAAACCAGCAAATCCAAAACCCGTTTGGCGATCTCATACGCCATGCAATCCCTTCCCACTTTCAACTTTCCATGCTCTCGACATCGTGCGGCAGGTCCTCCAGCGGACAGCCCGAGCACCGCGCCCGCGTCCTGCAGTATTCCTTGCCCAGCCGCACCAGCAGGGCATGAAACTCATTATACAGCGCCGTGTCGTGCGGGACGAGGGATTCCATCATTTCGCGGACGGTCTCATACTCCGCCGGGCCTTCCAGCAGGCGGTGTCGCCCGAGTATCCGGCAGGTGTAGGCATCGACCACGAACACCGGCATCCCGAACGCGTAGAGCAAAATCGAATCGGCGGTCTCGGGCCCGATGCCGTGAATTTCCAGCAGTTGTTCCCGCAGCATCGACGGGTTCCGGTCCGCCAGCGCGTCAAGGTTTCCCCCGCAGGAGTCGAACAGCCAGTCCAGAAAGCTCGCCAGCCGCCGCGCCTTGACATTGTAGTATCCCGCCGGCCGGATCAGCTCGGACAGTTCCTCGAACGCCAGCGCGTGCAGGCCCCTGGGCGACAGGGCCCCGGCGTCCCTGAGATTTCCGATCGCCTTCTCGACATTCGTCCAGTTGGTGTTCTGCGTCAGGATCGCCCCGACGATCACCTCGAAGGGCGTCTGGCCCGGCCACCAGCGCTGCGGGCCGAAGCGGTCGTACAGCCGCCGATAAATCACCATCAATGGATTGTCGCGCATCGGTTCCTCGTCGCGGGTTTTTCCTTTACATTCCGAGCCGCCGGCCGTACTGTACTGTTCGACGGATCGTCCCATCCGACATCCTGCGGATGGCCGGAAAACATGAAGCGTGCCATGGCTCGGCGAAAAAAAAATACCGCGAAACGAAATCGCAGTCAACTGATATCCTTTATGCCGGGGTCCTACCTGGACCGGACCAGCCGGCCAATCTATGCGCTCGCCTTCCTGGCGGGCTTTATCATTTTCTACGAACTGGGCACCCTTCTGATCAATCCCGAGGCCCTGCAGCGGTCCCTGACCCTGCTTAAGGGCCGGGTCGTCACCTTCCTCTGGATCCAGGGGCTTCTGGAGTATATCGGCTTTACGCGCCAGATGACCTGGATCGCAACGCCGCTGGTCGTTGTCGTGATCCTGCTGGCCCTGCAGCTGACCTCGCGGACTTCCTGGCGCGTCCGCTTCAAGGATTTTTTTCCCATGAGCGTCGAGTGCACCGTCATGGCGGTGCCCTTGGTGGTCCTGAGTCTGATGTTCAACAGCCGTCCGGCCGAGCCGCCGGCCCCCGCCCGGCCCATCGCGACCGTGCTGGCCGCGCCGATCCTGCCGCCGGTATCGGTTGTAGCGGCCGTGCCATCCGCGACCGCCACGACGGAATTGCGGCCGTCGAAGTTTGATTCCCTCCTGACCGATATCGTCACCGCCATCGGCGCCGGCATCTACGAAGAACTTGTCTTTCGCCTGATGTTGCTGATCCTGTTGATGATGATCTTTCAGGACCTGCTCAATTTTTCCGACTCACAGGCCATCGTCTTTTCGATCGTCATCTCCGCGATTCTCTTCAGTCTCCACCATCACTGGATGTTCATCGACGGCCGCTTCCAGACCGGCGAGCCGTTCCTGCCGGTTCCCTTCGTCTTCCGCACCCTGGCCGGAATCTACTTTGCCATCCTCTACGCCGTCCGCGGCTTTGGAATCGCCGCCGGCACTCATGCCTTCTACGATATTATCGCCGCCCTGATCAAGGCATATATCATCAACGGTCATGCGTAATTTTTTTACGATTTTCGCAAATTAATTTTCGCGTTGTTACTCCTTATTCTCCGGCCATTTGCGACATTTCGGTCCGATAAACGCCACCGACCTCCTTTTCAATACTGATAAACTCCTTGATTTTGCCCCCCCCTTTGGGGTATAATTCCTGTAGTGGATTTGGCCATATTTTGGGCTTAGTGGAAGGCGGTTATGGAAGCACCGAATACGAATATTGCCGTCAGCGAGTTGACCTTCTCGCTCTATCAGCGTCCGTTGCATCCGGAGCTGTTTGACATCTATTCCCGCCGTCTGGTCAAGACGGAAAAATACGAAGCGACTATCTGGGCGACCGGCTGTTCTCATGTTGTCCAGGTCAGTTCCCAGGATCTGTGGTTGGCCGAGCTGATCTCGCTGCCGGCGCAGCTTTTGCCCAAGCGGGGCCTGATCGAACGCTTCCAGTTCCGCGGCCAGCGGAGCCACAAGTGCACCTTGAGCCGGGGCCTGAGCTACATGACCGATTTCCAGATCGAGAAGATGAGCCCCAACCTCTACCGCAAGAGCCACATGGATCTGGAGCGTTTCGCCCGCAACCGCGGGATGTTCGTCCGCTTTCCGAAGATGGCTGTCGGGGGCCTGGAGCCGTTTAGTTACATCGACTTCGAGGCCCGTCCGGAAGAGCTGCACCTGCACGCCTTCCACGCCTTTCCCGACCAGGTCACCATCATCAAGACCCAGTCCCTCGTCGATTTCCACTCCTGAAATCAAGCGTGGGGTTGATTGGATCTTCGGCATCCCAATGATCGGAGGGGAACCCCTCTGTTCGCCCCTCGCGCGTTTCCACGCGGAGGTCAGTCCGGCGATTCCGTCAATCCGATCCCAATACCCTCTTCCCTCGATTCATGGGGCCTTCTGGTACACCCGGACAAAATCGACATACATATCGGCCTGTCCGTACCGCGACAGATCGACCGGCCAGCCGCCGCCGGTGGCCAGATTNNTCGGTGATCTTGCAGCCGTAGGTGTGGAAGCTCTCAAACCAGGCCGAGGGAATTCCGAACTTGCTCATGCGGACGGGATTGTGCAGCGCTTCGAAGGCCTTTTTCTCGATGGCCTTGCCGGCCTCGCCCTGGTCCCATGCGTGCGGGCAAATCATGTAGCTGTCGAAGGCGTTGGGCGTCCGCGGGCCTTCGCCGCCGTACGCCTCGATGATGTCCAGCTCGTCGCACGGAACCTTGACACCCTTGACTTGGTCGGTCATGTAGTCCGATAGCAGCCAAAACGCCGGCCAGGTTCCGATCGCATTGGGGCCCAGAAACCGGCATTCAAAGTAGCATGGCGCCTTGGCCGTAATGCCGCTGGCGTCGTTCTTCATCGACGAAATCAGTCCCGAGCTGTTCAGCTTGTCGCTGGCCCGGATCCACAGATAGGAATCGACCTGCGAAAACGGATTCTTCGGCGAATCGAAGCTGGAAAAGGTGTGCTTACTGAAGTCCTGCCATCCGTTCGGGGGCTTGTGGTCGTAGTACTTGGCCTTGGTGTCCGTGCTGGAGATCGATAGCGGCCCCGTAAAGTCGTCGGCAAAGACCAGCTTCATGCCCGCAGCCGCCGGCGGATCGCCGGGCAACCCCTGGTTCCAGGCGACGCCGCCTTTGTTGTAAAGTTGCAGGTAGCAGTTGTCCTTGACGGCCCCGTTTTCCCCGCCGATCCTCACCGTGATCGGCCCATGCGGATATGCGTCGGCCGGGAACACGAACGACCCCTGCCCTTTGGCGTCGAGGGCCACCATTGCCACCGTCGAATCCGAGCCAAACCCGGCTCCCTGTTTCCAGCATTTCACCGTCGCGCTTTTGAAACCCGCCGCTGCGATCGCGATCTTCGTGTCTCCTCGGATGTCCGAACCATACTCCGGCGAAGTGACGGCCACCTGACAGCCCAGCGTCTCCTCAACGCTCTTGTCCGAATTGACGCTCAGCGAATCGAACGCCAGGTCGCCCTCGGCAGCCAGTGCCTTGCCCTGTTCGGTCGGCTGGCCGACGGTGAAGGTGATCGCGGTGATCGGGAAGTCGAGCTTACCGTTTTTATCCCCACCCCAGGTCTCGTGACCGGCGTTCAGGTCGATGACGACCTCCTTCCAGTCGGCAAAGTCGATGATCCCGCATTGGCCGGAGTTCTTGCTGTACTGGTGAGTCTCGTCCCCGGCGTCGGTTACCTGCACCCCGTATGAGCACTTCTGGTTGTTCCCCTTGAGCCAGAACCGCAGCATATTGGCCTTCCCCAGGATCCGAACCTTGTTGGGGATCCCCAGGTATTGAAAATCCCCCGTCCCCACAAAGCGGTAATGCAGCGCAAGGCACTGCTTGCCGTCGTGGGGCTGATCGGCCGACACCCGCACCGAGGCGTTCTCGTTGGGGATGTTCACGACCCACACGGTCGGCGGCGTGGATACCTTCTCAAAATCCTGGACCATCACCGCCGTCGTTCCCCAGGCCGGCGCAATTCCGCAGGCCAGCACAATCCACAAGACAATCCGTTTGAAGTTGATGCTATTTTCCATTTTCCAGAATCCAATATCCAATTTCTAATCCATCATTCATTTACGATAATAGCTTCTTTATGGGTTCTTCACTGGGAGACATCACCGGGAACGAATCGGTAGTTATACCGCCCATCGGGGGCGCTGTCGCCGCTGACATAGAACTCGGCCAGGTCCCCATCCTTCTGGATGTTGTCGGCCCAGTGGAACTGCACCGCGGTGATGCGATCGACGCCGAGGGCTTTGAGGGGAATCGCCAGTTCCATTTGATTGCCCGCCAAAGCGTACGAAATTCGCCCGACCGTCTTCCAGTCCCAGCCGGCGGCGGATTTTTTCAGGGTCGTGGTTTTGGCATCCGCAACCTCGGCATTGACCAGAAAGTCGTATCCTTCCCAGCCCGTTTTCGGATTGCCGTCGGTATCCAGAAACAGCATCATCCAATTCTTGTCCATAAAAGCCGTAATCGGCTCCCGCGTTTGAACGAAGCAGTACAGATTCTCGCGGTCGGCCGCCATCTTGCACAGCACGATGTCGTTGCGGCCCGTGGTGCCGTGGTAGTGCGTGTTGCTGTATCCTTTGTGGTCCCGGTGCATCGTATCGCCGATGGCGTCGCGGAATTCCGGCCCGACGCCGTTCCAATCGTCAAACTGCCCGTCGATCTGAATGGTTGTGCTCTTCGTCGCCGTCTGCGGCGGTCGAACGCCTTTGAACCGGCGGATATATCCGGCCATCTGGTAATAGTAATTGTCCGTGTGGCCGCCAACCATCGGCTCGATGTCCCGGCTGTACTCCTGGTTGTACTCATCCACAAACAAGGCATCCGGAAAGTAGCTGTCCTTGCCCGTGTACTTGTACCACGACGAAAACCGTCCGGCCACCCACTCGTTCCAGCCGGTGATAAAGATAAACTCCGGGTCCAGCTTCAGCGCCCGGTCCCACTGCTCGGCAAAGTTGTACCCATAGTTGACCGCGTCGGACGCCGCGTCCTTGGCGCCCTTGTGCCAGCTCCTGCCCATCGCGCCGTCCTTGTGGCTCATCGCCGACAGTTCCGAACCGACCGCGTTTTGTGACACGCCCACCGTGACTTGTTCTGGTTTGTTTGCTTTATCATAGAAAACATGTTGCGGGAATACCTCCAGCCAGCCCCACTGCTCCGGCCCGCTTGGCCCGGTGAAATACGACGGGATCGGCTTGCGAAAAGTGAAGAACTCCCGGATCTTCGCATCCTGGATCTGCGCCGGGTCGGCCATAATCAAGGGCTTGCCCTTCCACTGGAACCAAAGCTCCTGGTAGAGCCCCTTGCTATACAGGTCATCAAAGACCGTCTTGACCACGACGGTCGGGTCGCCGAATGGGGCCAGAAAGGCGATCTGCGGCGTACGATTTCCCTCCTTGCGCATCGCGCGATACTCCTCGCACAGCGCCTCGTACGATTCCTTGAAGGTATATGGTGGGTTGGTGGTGTCGAAGATCACCACATCCACCCCCGCCTCCGTCAGCAGCGCCGCGTGCTTGCGAATAACATACCGATCCGTGGAAATATAATACCCCAGTTGCGGCTGGCCCCAATGGTGCGACGCGCCGATCGGTCCCCATTGGGGATTGGCCGGGTCTTTGGCCAGAATCGCCGAATTGTCGTATGGTCCCTGCCCGGCGTTGAGGCTGTGCCAGGTCCAATAGAAGATCCCGACGAACTTGTCCTCCCGCACCGGCCCGCAATCCTGGTACCCCGGCAGCCGCCGCCCCAGCGCGTCGGTCGCCGACCACGAATCGCTGAACAGGTCCCTTCCCGGCTGCGGCAATGCTTCCTCCACGGCCGCAATGCCCTGTCCGGACACGAAAAGACCGGTCAGAACAATAATCGTTACAAATCCCCTGACAACCATCCGCCGTCCGAAAATCGGATTCATCATTACACGCCCACTTCCATTTCATCCAGTAGCGATTGTTGAGACATCCCATCCTCTTCAACAAGTACCGTCTGCGAAGAAGATGGGGACACAATTGTATTCTATACCCCCTCGTTTGAAATCACAATGTTCAGACTGGGGATGATTATTCGGAACGGAGCCGCCTCGCTTGCCGCAAGCTATTGTCCCATAATGACTTATGTCGCTTACAATTTTCTGTCTGGGTTGTGCCGTTTTCAGTCAGTGAGTTTCGTAAGACACACGGATACTTCGAATCCCTTGCGATTTCAACGGACCGTTAAGCTATCCCAAGTTCCGCAGTTGGGGAGAAAGGCGGCCAAAACGAAAAATAAT
>PMBP01000475.1 GCA_003152975.1 Phycisphaerales bacterium
CCAATATAAAGGGTTACGGTACACAGTCCTTGATCTTCGATCCACTCCGAACATGTCATTTCTAATTTATACGGCTCCGGAACATTTATTATTGCCAAGCAAAGGGATAGACATTGCCGCCAAGGTCGTCAGGGACAGGGTGAAAGGGGAGGATAAACGGTTCATCAAGGCAGGTCTTTGGAAACCCCGAGACAGACGGGAATTGGCCCTGTACGGACAAAAACGATCACTCTGTTTTTTCATAACACCTGCCTCCGAGAACATTCTCATACTGATTGGCATTATACACATTTCCATGATTATTGCAAGGAAAATATGGTGGAATTTACGATTTATGCCGAGAGTTCACCCGACCTTGATCCTGAGGTCTTCTTCCACGGGCTGTTCCAATCCGCACNNCAGGGGCCCCAAACGGAGCCCCTGATTTTTTTCGTTCGAATCGAATTCTATTGAGTGATTCGATCCTTTACTTACACGCTGAAGCAGGAGTCAGGTTGCAGTTGGTCCAATCGGCCGCCATCAACGCCAGATCCGCGATGTTGATCACGCAGTCGCCGTTGAGGTCGTTGGCCACAGCAGTCCAGCAGAAGTAGCCGCCTGCGGTTTTGAGGTAAAACTCAGCCACTTCGAGAGCCGGCATGGGATAGTCGAAGACGGTAAAGTCATCAATCAGGCCCTGGTAGGCGCGATTCATGCTGCGTCGGTTGGCCAGGTAGATGAGCGGATCCCAAGCGGTGAATGGGCTCTCGGGAGTCTGAACCCCTATCGCAGAGACTGTCGATGGCTGGATAAGTCCGTCCACATACCATCGATATGTATTGGTATCCCAATCATAGGTGAGGACATTGAGATGCCAGACTTTCCTGGAAATCGGATTAACCATTTGGCCAAAGGAACCGCTCGCTCCCAGGTTCATGTTGCCGTAATACACCTCTCCCTCGCGCCGCCACATGTAAATGTGCTCGTGACCGGTCGGGGCACCATTGGCCAGCATGTAACCGGCTCGCGTATCGGAAGTCGTGTTCTCCCAAAAGCTGAGCGAGAACCCTGCACTGGTCGGAAAGTTCGTGGTGGGGATAGTGACCGCCTGAGCCGGTGAACCGTCGAGACCATCGAACTTGGCGGCCTGGCCGATAATGCCCGTCGTAAACGACGGCAGAGGAGTCCCGAGCGGCGTTCCGTTATTGCTCCCGACCTTATCATTGAAGTCGCCGTCAAAGGGCCAATAGCCGACGATGTGTTTGATCTTCAATTCGACATTCGACGACTTCGCTGTGGTACTGGTGGCCGGATTGGCCAGGGTGACCACACAATAATACTGGCCCGCGTCGGCATCGTGAACAGCCGGGATGGTGAAGGTCACCGAACCCTCGGCCACCTTGACATTCCCACTTACCGTATACCAGGCATAGTTCATGCCGGCTGCATCCTTGGAATAGGGATTTTCCGCCTGTACGGTAAACGAGGCCGATTCGGCCTGTCGTCCCGTGGAAGCCCCCGATTCGACCGACCAGGCAAACAGGCTGGCCGGAGATACCGAGGCGATGATGGGTTTGGCCGATTCGGTGTTGAATTTCCAGTCCATACCCTTGACGGTTTGGCTGTTACTGCGGACTTCATCCACGCGCCAATAGTAGGTGGCGTCGCGAGTCAGCGCGATCGGACCGAACTGAGCCGTTGCCTGGGGAGGAGATCCCGCGGCAACTTCGCCCAGATATCGGTCGTTCGGATCGGTCGAGCCGGCGTTGCTGATGTACACCTTGTGCTTGATCAGCAATGGATCGACAATAACACTGTTGGGATCTTTGGGATCGGTATTCACGCCTGAGAACCACGACAGGTTTACATCCACCTGATTCAAGTTGGCGGCGTTGGCGCCGACGCGAACGGCTCCGTTCGACGGCGTCGGATTGAACGCCTCGAGCGGCGCTACAGCAAAGACCTGCACCTCGGCCAGTTGCATCAGATACTGGTCATCGCCGGTGAGATTGACATTGTCCTCGGTCCTGCTGGCTCTGACAAACTGACCCGGAACGGCGACATTCAATTTGATCGAGATGGTCGGGGGACCCCCGAGAACATCGCCGGGATTGACGAGGGTCTCAAACAGAACCTCATGTCCGGGTCCCTGGATCTGCACCGTGATATCGCGGAGCCGATTCTGGCAGCAATCTTGGCGATTCCAGAGAACGATTTCATTAACCAGGAAGATGGCGCCGAGATCCACCTGCAACCAGGGGGTACGGTCTCCCGACCCGGAATGCCAAATGTTGGGGTAACTTGCGGGAGCGATTCCATCCACCGCTTTGTCGGGGGTACTCCCCGCTGCGGTGTCCCAGACGCTGCTGGCGGTCGCTGTTTTTCCCTGAGCGACATTGACACCCTGAGCCCACGCAGAACCGACAGCCAATCCGAGGCACAGGATTCCATACGCAATCAGGCATTTCAAAGGTATTACTCTCATGTTTATATCCTCCGCTATTGGTATAGTTCTTACCTGACGATTTGGCCGAGTTGTCATTTGGCACACTCAGTTGCCGGGATGCGGCCGCACTCCATCCAGATCCGGGCCAACTCCGCGAAATCTTCCAAATTGACTTTGCAGTCCCGGTTGATGTCGCCGGCTTTATATTCGGGACAAATGCTTGCGGTGGGTATGGCATCGACATAGAGCTGAGCCACTTGGTAGGCATTCAGTGCGTAGTTGTAGATCCGCGCATCGTCCACCCATCCCCGCCATACGGCGTCGAGGTGACCTCGTTTGCCGAGATGAACGATATCCTGTGTCTGAAGGTTCGTGGCGGCCTGACCGCCGTAAACACCATCGGCATACCAGCTAACGGTTCCGTTTTCAAAGGTAGCCACAAGGAAGTGCCATTCACCGTCGATCCCGTGCATGCTCCATTCAACGCCGTAACGATGGATGCAGTATTGGCTAATGTCCCCTTGCCGATTGAAGTCAAAGCTCTGTTCGGCGGTTCCGGTCAGGTCGGTGAAGCCGAAGACATTCGCCCAATTGGTGATCTGACCGACGGGAACGCCGTTCTTGGCCCAACAGGCGATCGTACGAGGCGTGCTACCGGTAATTCCCGTTGCGCTTAATGCCGGCACACCCGAATCGGCCAGTTTGCAATACTGGAGATTGGCGATATCGGCGATATTGATCGCAAGGGCATTGCCTATCACGCCCGGCTCAAACACCGGCGCCGAGGAGTCGTTCGAGAAGTACTGACCCGGTCTGAGATTACCGGTTGCATCGGCCAGATCGGTATCAAGAGGCCAGTGGGCGATCATTCGTTTGATCTTTAAGTTGACGGTATCGGATTTCACCGTTCCGCCGGTGTTGGTGACATTGCAGTAATACTGGGCATCGGCTTGAGCATTCGGAATCGTCAGGGTATTCCCCGCACCCACTTGCACATCCGGAGTCCCAACCTGAAACCATGTGAAGGTCATCGGGGAATCCGATTGGGCGTTGGTGGTGAACACGGCCGTCTCGCCGGGGAGAATAAATACACCCTGCGGTTGCGGATTGATCACGGGAGTTGGAGGAAGGGTCGTAAACTGCCAGAAGTTGCCGCGG
>PMBP01000270.1:0-691 GCA_003152975.1 Phycisphaerales bacterium
GATCGCTGAACAGAGGGTATAATGCTGCCGACAGAAAAACGAACCTTTACGAGGATCGAACCATGCAAAAAACAACTATTACGCGTCGACAATTTATCGAGGCCTCGGCCGTTTTGACCGGAGGCGTAATGCTGTCGGGCCTGTCGCTTTCGGCGGCCGAGACTCCTGTCAAACGCACCGCGATCGATCAGGTTCCGCTGGGCAAGTCGGGCGTCAAGCTCAGCCGACTGGGTATCGGGGTCGGAACCAACAGCGGCGCCGTCCAGCGGGCGCTCGGCGACGAGGGCTTCAACAAGCTGGTCCGCTACGCCTACGAACGCGGCATCACCTACATCGATACCGCCGACGGCTACAAGACCCACCCGTTCGTCCAGCGGGCCATCAAGGGGTTGCCGCGCGAGAAGTTTTTCATTCAGACCAAGATGAGCGGCGTTCCCGAAAAGCCGCTGGAGGAACTGGACCGCTTCCGTAAGGAACTCGGGGTCGATTACATCGACAGTGTCCTGATCCACTGCATGGTTACCGCCGACTGGGACAAGACGCACAAGGCCGTCATGGACGCCCTCGAGGAGGCCAAGCAGAAAAAGATCATCCGCGTGCACGGGCTGTCGTGCCACAGTCTGCCGGCGCTGAAGCGGTCGGTCGAGCTGGACTGGGTCGATGTCCATCTGGTCCGCGTCAACCCGCAGGG
>PMBP01000270.1:727-14128 GCA_003152975.1 Phycisphaerales bacterium
GTGGACGAGGCCATCGAGCGGATCAATCGCGCCCTGGCCGAGGCCCCGAAGCCGCAGGCCTGATCGTCAAACAATTTTGCGGGGCGTACGGATTTCCCGTATGCCTCGCATTGTTTCTATTACCTATTTCCTAAATCCTATATTCTGCCCGGAGGCCCCTTGTTTACGATCCGTGATGCGGTTGCGACCGATGTGCCGGAGATCCTGGCCATGATCCGCGAACTGGCCGACTACGAGCGTCTTTCGCACCAGGTCGTCGCCACGACCGACTCCCTCACCGCGTCCCTCTTCGGCCCCAATTCCTGTGCCCAGGCCATGATCGCCGAAGTCGAGGGCCGGCCCGCGGGGTATGCCCTGTTCTTTGCCACCTTCTCCTCGTTCGTCGGCAGGCCGGGATTGTTTGTCGAGGATGTCTTCGTTCGCCCGCGGTTTCGCCGGCAGGGGATTGGCAAGGAATTCTTCCATCGCCTGGCCCAGCGAGCCATCGAGCGGGATTGCGGCCGGATGGAGTTCAGCGTCCTCGACTGGAACAAACCGGCCCTGGATTTCTACCAAACACTCGGCGCCGTCGCCCTGACCGACTGGACGATTCATCGTTTCACCGGCGAATCGCTCCTTCGCCTGGCCGAATGATCGGGGCTAAGCCGGAGTTTCCCCAGGCCGGGGTTGGGTCAGGAATGTCCACACCTCGTTGGATGCGAATTGTTCCACCGGCTGCAGATAGGATTCCGGCTCGATTTTCTGGTCGGCGGTGATCGGCCGGGGCTTGGGCCATACGAACAGCGTGTCCACCAGCAGCTTGCGCTGTTCGAGCAAAAACGATTCGATCCGAATCTCAATCGACCGCGGCTCCTCCGTCCCGATTGCGTGCGGCGGGATCAATAGGCGCAATCCCCCTCCGGCTACCGGCCGGTTGCCGAGGCACCGAAAATCCTGCCCCGACTGATTCAGTCGGGTTTCCCACAGGTACTGGAACGCGTGCGCCTGTGAGCTGTAGAGGTGATGAATGCGGGCGGTGGCCTGGATAATCAGAAGGTGATCGACGGGAAAGATTTTGCGATAGGCCGACAACACCGCCGACGCATCGCGACAAAACAGGTCCACATCGTACGAGGGATTGTTGGCCAGGACCTGGATGCCCGTCAACTGCGGGCCCGGCGTCTCGAACTTCACCTGCAGATGCGACGGTTCCCCCCGCGTCAACACAAACGATCCCGGCCGGGTGTTGGTCTGCCCGAATTCCAGCCCCTGGTCCAGCATCGCCTTCTGCAGATCGACCGTCCGGGCCGACTCGGTCGTCCACGGGCAGGCGATCACCAACCCAAGCTGAAAATGCACGAAGGTCCGCGATTCACGATTGATCGGTTCCATAGGAAATTCCTTTCTCCCCCTATTATATCCAGTCCCCGCAAAATATCCACCCTCCATCTTGCGGCAAGAGACTTCGATTATCGGACGACGACTCGGCCGATCAAAATCGTTTTCGCGACCCTTGCCAACGCGATTGATAACCTGTACCGATTATCCGGTTTGTAGGGTGGAAGGGACCATTGTTTGTGGCCGACAAGTCCGGAAATATCGCCCCGGATGGCCGTACTTCGTACAAAAAAATACTCCGCTGTTCCAGCAAGAATTCACCAAACCCGCAGCGCGATGTATCCGAAAGGAACGCTGTATGTCCGATCGTGTTTCCTTTGAGGGAATCGATGCAAACTTTTGAATTTATTGCGTGGGATACCTTTGGCAATCGCCATGCGGGCGTCAAGCAGGCCGGCAGCGAAGATGATGTGATCGCGTCGCTGCGGGAGCTGAACCTCACGCCCGTATCAATTCGGACGATGGTCGCAACGGACGCGCCGAAGACCCAGACGATCCGCTATAAGCGAGTCAAGTCGCAGGATCTGGCGACCTTCTGCTGGCAGTTGAGCACCATGCTCGATGGCGGCCTGGGGATCACCACGGCGATCCAGACCGTCGCGACCGAGATGGATAACCGGTATTTCGAGGCCTGCCTGCGGCATATCTCGTCGATGCTGGAATCGGGCAAGCCGATCTCCGAGTGCGTCAAGGAATACCCGAAGGTCTTCAACACCCTGTCCTGCGCGATGATCCACGCCGGCGAGCGCGGCGGGTCGATGACCCAGTCTTTGCAGCGTCTGGCCGTCTATTACGAAAACCGCGACAAGCTGGCCCGAAAGGTCAAGGGGGCGATGGCCTACCCGATTTTCGTGGTCGTCTTCATCGTGCTGATCGTGATCGCGCTGATGACCTTCATCATCCCGCGCTTCCAGACGATGTTCGACATGATGCACGGCAAGCTTCCCGCCTTCACGAAGGGATTCATGGCCGTCTATCACGGCATCGCCTCCAACGCCGTGTATATCGTGGTGGGGCTGGCGGCCGTGGTTCTGTCAACCGTGCTGTACGGCAAGACCAAAACCGGCCACCTTCGCCTGGGCCGAATCGCGCTGGCGGTTCCGCTCTTCGGCAAGCTCAAGCTGCAGGCCTTCGTGGCGGTGTTCTGCAAGACGCTGGGCACGCTGATTGCGTCGGGAGTCTCCGTGCTCGACGCCTTCGATATCCTTACCAACATGACGACCAACGAGGTGCTTCGCAGCGGCATCCGCCAGACGCGGGAGCGGTTGACGGAGGGCTCGAGTATCTCGGTGAGCATGGCAGCCAGCCGGTTTTTCCCCGATGTGGCCGTCAAGATGGTCCAAATCGGCGAGCAGAGCGGCTCATTGTCCAGCGTCCTGGACAAGACCAGCGATTATTATGAACGGAAAGTCGATGCGATGATCTCGACGCTGCTGGGGCTGATGGAGCCGATTATGATCATCAGCGTCGGCTCGATTGTGCTGGTGGTGATTCTGGCGATGTATCTGCCGATCTTTTCGATGTCGGCGAATGGATAAAAATGTAAACCAGGCACGAAAACCATTCGGTCGTGATCGTATTTTGTACCAAGGTGGTACAGGCGGCCGATTCGGAGATCGTCGAGGATTTTAGGAGATGGTACCATGACGCGTAAGGGCTTTACACTGATCGAACTGATGGTTGTCATTTTGATTGTCGGCATCCTGGCGGCGGCGTCGATTCCGTTGATGCGTGGCCGCGTGGATTCCGCCAAGTGGTCTGAGGCAAACGCGACGGCCGGCACGGTCCGTTCGGCCGTTCGGGTGTATTTCGCCGAGACCGGCAGTTCAGCCGCCATCATCGGCAAGCTGGATGTCGCTTCGATTCAAACGGCTTTGGGTTTCAGTGCCGCGGACCTGACGGGAACCTACTTTGTTCCGGGTGACTATCAGATCACGGCCGTGGACGCTACGGGCAAGGCCACGATTACCGCGACCGGGTCCGTGGCCGGCGCCCCGACGGGCACCTATACCCTGAAAGCCGATGGTACATGGGTCAAGAGTTAGTCTGCCGGGGATATCCTCAGTCGGTGTACCGACAACTCCGTTGTCCTGATTGGATAGAGATGGATCGGCATGAATCGGCGTAAACGACAATTTCGGGCGGGTGTGACCCTTGTGGAAGTGGCCGTGGCGATCGTCGTCCTGGCGATCGCCTCGATCGGCGCGATTAACTATCAGTATCACGCCACCCGCCAAGGACTGGTCGCGCGGTCCGAGATCACGGCCACCCGCGTGGCGCAGCTTCTGCTGGAAGACTGGAAGAGCCGCGGCGGAGACGAAACCTACGATCCGGCCGATCTGGGCCTGGGCTTTACCGACATGCAGGCCGCCGACTGGTACAAGATCACGGTGGACAACCTGCCGATGTCGGTGAACCTCCAGTGGACGGATGTGGCGCAGGATGTCGCTGCGGGAGTCACGCTGCGGCAAATCCGCGTGGAGTTTCGATGGCGGGTGGACCGTACCGACGGCGCGATCCGCGACATCGACCCGAAGTATGTCATGACGACGCTGGTTCGCCGCGACCAATCCTCCGGATAGGTGCGGCGAGAGGAACGATGATGTTTGCGAACCGAAAACGATACCGGGGCGTCACACTGATAGAGGTGGTCGTGACGATGGCGGTGGCGGCAATTCCGTTGCTGGCGGTGGGAACGCTGCTGGTCGGTGCCCAGAATAGCTGGGAACAGACCTACGCCAGCGTCCACAAGCCCGTGCGGGAAAACGCGTCGATTCTGACGACCGCCTTCACGACCGTCGGTCGCAAATCCAACCGGTCCCTGTATTTTGTCTATAAGGTCAACAATGGCGCCTTTACCGTCGCCACCCCGCCCAACGGCAGCACGCTGGCTGACGGCCAGGCCGTGGAGTTCCGCTACTGGGCCGACGGTTTCGACGAGGGCTCAACGAGCCTCAAAACGCTGGAAACCACGAATACCGGAACCGATTATGCCCTGTTTTACCTGGATGGAACGATCCTGAAGGTCGATTACGGAAAAGTGGTCGCCGATGTCGGCGGGGTGTCCGGCGGACAGAGAAACCAGGCCAACAAGACCTCGACGGTCATCCTGGCCGAAAATGTCGATGTCCAGACCAACAACAAGATCTTCAGCCATACGGTGATCAGCGGGGCCGGGCAGGGATGTATCCGGCTGAATGCGACCTTGAAAGACGGCAGCGTTAAGGTTGAGATCAAAACGGCGACATTATGCCGCGCGTGCTGGCCGCGGTGAGACGGAATGCAAAGATGAAAATGCCAATGCGACAATCTGTTCGAGCGCGTTCCGGCTCGGTCCTGTGCATGGCGGTTCTGGCGATCCTGTTGTTGTCGATTGCGGGATTCGCGATGCTGACGATCTCCGACGGCCTGCGCCAGCGGACCGCCGTGGTTAAAAGCGAGGCGGCCGCGATGGCCGCCGCCGAAGCCGGCTACGAGAAGGCGATCTACTGGATGAGCCTGCAGGCGGACATGCTCAGCGCCCTCAACGATTCCGGGGCCAGCGGATCGCTCAGTTTCGACGGCAGTTCCTGCGACTATTCCGTCAAGATGACCTCCTTTCTGGGAGCCAGTCCCGTCTATGCGGTTCGTTCCGTCGGCCACAGCGGCCGATTCGAGCGGACTGTCGAAGTCCACCTTGTCCAGGCCATCGGCGGCTGGTCGATGGGCATGTGCCGCGTCTCGACCGGCGGATCCTCGACGACCACGGTGAATTNNTATCAACAGCTACGGCGATCCGAAGGATTCCACGCGGGATATCTTCATTTCGGGCAACCCCCAGTTTCTCCGCGTTGTTTCCATGGGCGAGAGCCGCTATTCATCCGGCGGTTCCGACAAGTATTCCGGCATCATGAATGTGTTCGACAACGGGATCTATTTCAATCAGCCGGCCAGCCGCATTACGGACCCGGCCACGGTCTCCAAAAAGATCACGCGCTTTCATGACAGCACGGCGGGCGGGTATATCTACACCCCCAACGGACCCAAAACCGTCAGTAATCCGCAGAATGCCGTACAACTGGAATTCTATGTGGACAATGGCGTCGGCAAGATCCGGGTCACCAACAACTGCTCGGTTCGGGGCTTCCGCCAGTCCAGCGACAGCCGAACCTACGATTTCAGTAGCACACCGGCCAATCCGACCCAGTTTGATCGGTACTACATTTACGGTTATCATGTCCGCGCCAAAAATGCCCAGGGCAACGGCGATATTCAAACTGTCAAGGTCGAGGATACCTATGTCCAGCAGTCGTTCGGCGGGGTCAAAAGCGATCCCGGCGGCCAGATCTTTGTCAATGGTAATGTCATCATCGGCAGTGGCGACAGTACGCTGAACAATGCCAACCTGCTCAAGGGTCGGATTACGGTCGTGGCGACCGGGAATATCTGGATCGCCAATTCCATTCAGATGGATGGGGCCCGCGCTGGCGACGGCAAACCCGCTGACACCAATACCAATGCCCTCGGTCTGGTTGCACAAGGGGTGGTCAAAGTGGTCGATCCGGGTTTGAGCGAATCTGTCGAGGCCGGTGGTCAACCCGTCAACGACAACGGTCATGACTATGTTCCGATCGGGATTAAGGATACCGCGCAGGGATCAAAGAATTACCAGCGTCATCTTCCGGACCCGATGGTGGTAGAGGCGGGCATAACGGTCGGCGGAGGGGGCTGGGGGGCGGAAAATGTCGACCGGAGCGGATATGGGGGACGCAAGGAAACCTCCGGTGTTCAGGACGATCTGGTCCTTCGCGGAACGCTGTCGGAGGTCTGCCGCGGCGTGGTGGGTTTGACCGGAAGCGATGGGTATCTGAAGCACTATTATCTTGACGAGCGGTTGCTGACCGGCATTCTGCCCGGGGATATCTGGCTGCGGGGCAAGTTCGTTCCGCTGCCGGCCGGGTGGAGCGACTTCCGCGTGGCAACCAATCCGTGAGGATGATTCACCAGGAAAGCGATGGAAGTCCGATGGCATTGAATATCAAAGAATTGATCGGGATCGGACAGGTCGAAGTGGTCGGCCTGGATATCGGGCGCTCGGCCGTCAAGATGGTCCAGTTGGACCGCGATGGCGATCAGTTCTGCGCGGTCTCGGCCGCCATGCAGGAGATCGAACGGTCCGACGAGCCGGCCAAGCACCAACAGAATACCGCCGCCGCGATCCGCCGCTGCTTTTCCCAGTCGAAGCGGACTCCACGCAATGTCATCTGCGGCGTCGGCGGCCCCGATGTGATGGTCCGCGGTTTTTCGTTTCCGAACCTCCCGCCCGAAGCGATCGGTCAGGCCGTGATGCTCGAGGCCCAGCAGGTCTGCCCCCTGGATGTCCAGTCCAGCGTGGTGGACTATCAACGGGTCGATGTTCCGGGAGCCCCGGCCGGATCCAATCGCGGCATCTTTGTAGTCGCTACCAATGAGGCCGTTCAATACAAGAATCGCCTGGGGCACATGGCCTCCGTCAATACCGTCCGGATCGATGTCGAAGGCCTGGCTCTGATCAATTGTATCCAGGCCTGCGAAGGACTGCTCGCCGATCGCAGCGTCGCGGCGATCCAGGTCGGATGCTCGTCCACCACCGTGGTCATCGCCAGCGCCGGCGGGACCGTCTTTGTGCGGGACCTGTCCTCCGGCGGGGACGCCATTATCGACCGCATCGCGCAGGCCAACGGACTGACCCGCGAAACGGTGGACAACATTCTCCGCAAACGATACGCCTCCGGCGAGTTACAGGACAAGGTCAGCCGCGCCCTGCCCGAGGCTGCCGCGGGCCTGATCTCGGATGTCACCGAGACCCTGCGATATTACGCCATGCAGCCCGGATCTGTTCCCGTCGGTAAGATGTACCTGTGCGGGGGCTTTGCCCTGGTCCGCGAATTTGCGTACCTGATGAATGCCCGGCTGCCGGAGCGGGTCACCCTGCTCAATCCGTTCTCCAAAATCCGATGCCTGATGGACGATCGGCGGAAGGAATTTCTGATGGATATCGGCCCGATGATGGCGGTAGCGACGGGCCTGGCGATGAGGACGATTTGACGATGTTGACCATCGATTTACTCAAAGGAACGGGAGTCCCGATCAAGAACAACCCCGGCACGGTCGCGCTGAAGGCCCTGCCGTTCGTGCTGCCCCTGGTGGTAGCGGTCTATCTGGCCGGCAGTTTCCAGCTCAACCGGATGGTGATCGCGATGGAACAGTCCGGAATCGACAAGACACAGGACAAGCTGACTGAATATGCCGCGGATATCCAGCAGGTCCGGCAATGGAACATGGCCACCGATCAGGTTCACAAGAACCTGGCGGAGGTGACGCGGGGCCTGCGCCGCCATATTCAGTGGTCCCGGACCCTGCAGTTGCTGGTCGAACAGATGCCCGAATCGATCGGACTGAAGGAAATGAAATTGGCCCGCAGTACCACCCGGGAAAAAATCGCCGATCCCCAGGACTCACAAAAACAGGTGGAGAAGACGGTGATTCACCGTATCCTGACCCTGGTGTTGTATGGGGCTCCGTCATGGGAAACGGATGAGGCGGTCCAGCAGTATTTGACCCGCCTGGAACAGACCCCCGAGATCAAACGCCGGATGAGGGATATTCGGATCGTGTCGCAGCAGTCCGAAGAGGTGAGCGGCAAGTCCTACACGATCCATACGATCGAGTGTGAAATTCAGCCCCAGGAGTAGCCCAGCTATGCGAGTGGCATCGAAACAATACGGAATCATTACGGGCGTCTATCTGGCCGCGTGTGTCGCGGTGATGGGACTGTTTTACGGAACGGTCCTCCGTCCGCAGAACCGCCAATGGGCCGGCTTGCGCCAGGAGCTGTCGAACCTGACCCTGCAGTTCGATCAGGCCCAACAGTCCCGCACCGAACAAAGCCGAACCCATCTGCAAACTCAGTTGGCCGCCCTGCGGAAATCCTGGCAGGATTTTGTGGTGGATCCGGGCCGCGCGTCCGCCCTGGCGTTTCAGGTTGGGCAGATGGCCAACGATCTTAAGGTCTCCGAGTTTAGCGCCCGCCGCAAAGACGCCCAAAACAGGGAAGAAATGCAGGACTTCAAAAAAATTGACGAGTCGTGGCTGCAGATCGGATTTCGGGGGCCGTTCGAATCGTTCGCCCAGTTCCTCAATCGGATCGAACGCAATCAGCCCGCGATGTTCGTGGAGGAATTTTCATTGAAACGAAACCAGAACCCGTCAGCCAAGCCCGATGCCGAGGTGTCCCTGTGTTATTTTGTCGAACGCCCGGATCCCCTCGATGCCAGGAAGGAAGGCGGGTCCCCAAAACCAACCCAGGCCAAACCGGTGGCGCAGGTCCCATGAAAACGATGGTCATTGCCAATCAGAAGGGCGGTTGCGGCAAGACCACTACCGCGGTCAATCTGGCCGCGGCGCTGGCCCTCCAGGGTCGGCGCGTGCTCCTGGTCGATCTGGATCCCCAGGGCCATGCGAGCCTAGCCTTCGGCTATCGCCCCGAGCGTCTGGACTGGACCGTCTATGAGGCCCTCGTCGGCCGCGTGGCCGACTGGGGATCGATCGTGTTGGATACCGCCGTACAGGGGCTCCGGCTCCTGCCGGCCAATATTCTGCTGTCCGGCGTCGAGGTCGAATTGGCGCCCGTGGTCGGCCGCGAATCGCGTCTGCGCCGCGGCCTGGCTTCTCTGGCCGCCCGGTTCGATCTGTGCGTGATCGACTGTAGCCCGTCCCTGAATCTGCTCACGCTCAACGCGCTGGTGGCCTCCGACGAGGTGATCATTCCCGTCCAGACCCATTACTACGCGCTGGAAGGCCTCAAGCAGCTTCTGGAGACGATCGACATTGTCCACGGCCGTTTCAATTCCCGCCTTCGGATTCGGGGCGTGCTCCTGACCTTCGTGGAAAATCGAACGCTGCTGAGCCGCCAGGTCCAACAGCAAATGCAGGACTTTTTCGGGGATCTGGTCTTCAAGACCGTGATCCATCGCAGCATTCGGCTGGCCGAAGCGCCCAGCGCCGGCCAAGCGTGCGTTACCTTCGATCCATCCAACATCGGATCGAAGGACTACTTCAAGTTGGTGAAAGAGATGTCGTATGAAGTCCAAAGCAGGGTTACACAAGAAGATCTCGTCCATATTTGACGGTGTGCCGATTCCC
The DNA here is from genome assembly GCA_003152975.1 of Phycisphaerales bacterium. GTDB lineage: Bacteria > Planctomycetota > Phycisphaerae > Sedimentisphaerales > Anaerohalosphaeraceae > FEN-1350. The sequence goes on from PMBP01000270.1 coordinate 10,268, forward strand.
GGTTCCGCTGCCGGAACTCCATCCGCGTCCCCGGACGCGACGGGATGGACCGGCCGGGGCGGTGGTGATCCGGCGGTGTCGGGACTGGCTTCGGCAGAGGGTGTCAGCGGGTCGCTCCCCGTCCTCATGGATATGGGCAGCCCCGTGCGTTCGGGTACGGAAGGTCCCGGTCGCAGCGCGAGTACCGTTCACAAGGGATGGTTCAAGTCCATCAGTGGGGGGGGGGGCCGCAAACGGCAGACGGGCAAAATCGCCCTGGTCGGAGGCCTGATGATCGTGTTGGGTTTGGTACTGGTGATGGTTCTCTGGCAACCGTCCGCCGGCAAGGCAGGGCAAACGCCGGCCAATCCGGAAAAAGATCCGGTCGCCGCGAAAAAGGCCGCCGATATTCCGGTCTGGGCGATGCCGGAACCCTACCCGGCCGGATTACGGGATCCGATGGTCCTCGTCGAGGCGCCAAAACCTGTAGAGGAGACTTCGGAAGTCAAGAAACAGACCCTGTTTGTGATCAAGGGCGTCGTTCTCGGCGCCACGAGCAACACCGCAATTGTGGGCAGCGAGATCGTTTCGGTCGGCGACCAAATTCAGGGAGCCAAGGTGATCCGAATCGATCGGGGCGAAGTGGAATTCGAAAAAGACGGACAGCGATGGGTCCAGACCGTGGCGCCATGACAGGGCCGCCGGATTCGTCGAACGATCAGGCACAGAAAGGGAATCACATGGGCACAAGGCATGACAACCGCCGGCGATACGGGGCCGGACTCATCTTGGTAATTCTAATGGCGGCCGCCGCAGCGTGGGCCGCCGAACCGGCCGCCTTCATGGATGGGGCGGAAATTCTAACCCCCGTCCAAAAGAGAATGCAGCAAAAAATCAGCGTCGATTTCCGCGAAACGCCGATCGAGGATGTCCTCAGAATCCTGGCCAAGCAGGCGGGGGTCGATGTGGTCAAGAGCCCCAAGGTCGAGGGCAAGGTGACCGCGACGCTGACGGATATTCCGCTCGGCGAGGCCCTGGACAACATCCTCTCGGCACACGGTTGCGGCTACATCCCGACACAAAATATGATCCGCGTCGTTCCGCAGGAAGAGATCTACCAAGCCAAGGAAAAAAAGGTCAGCCGCGTGTATCGCGTCACCTTTGCCGATGTAAAGGAAGTGGAGACCGCCCTTAAAAAATTCATGTCCGAAACCGGCAGTATCTCCTCCAACCCCGGAACCAGCAACATCATCGTCACCGACTTGGAAAGCAAGATCCTGGCGATCGACAAGTTTCTCGAGGAAATCGACCGGCCCACCCCGCAGATCCTCGTCGAGGCCCGCGTCTACGACATCACCTCGACCGATCAACTCGACCTCGGTGTGGAATGGAATTTGGGTAAGAATACCAACTACGGGACAAACGGCATCACCAAAATCGGGGACAACAGCTCCCTGACCTATCCAAACAATAACGCCAATCCATTCATGACCGGGCAGTCCTCCAGCTCCACCAACAAGGCCGACGCGATGCAAAATGTCTTCCGGTTCGGCGTGCTCAATGAGAGTCTCAACATCGACACCCTCATTCGTGCCGAACAGAAAGAGGTCACCGCCAAGCTCCTGGCCAATCCGCGGATCATGGTCTTGGATAACCAGCAGGCCACCATCAAGATCGTCGAGGAAGTCCCCTATCAGGAATTGACCGAGACCTCCGGCGGCGGCCAGATCGGAACCACCAAGTTCAAGGAGGTCGGCGTCGAACTGATCGTCACGCCCCACCTGACGCGGGATAACAAGATTCGCCTGATCCTCAAACCCAAGTTCAGCGTGCGGACCAGCGAAGTCTTTGTCACCGCCAACTCCATTCCTCAGCCGGTCGTCGCCAAGCGGGAAACCGACACCACCGCCCTCATCGAAGACAACCAGACCGTCGTCATCGGCGGCCTTCGCAAGCAGGACATTCAGCAGGAAGTCAAAAAGATACCCTTGTTGGGCGATATTCCCCTGTTAGGAGGCCTGTTCCGCTTCGAGGGTGAAAGCACCGTCAACAGCGAGCTGGTCGTGTTCATTACCCCGCATCTGATTATGGATAAACCCGTGATGTCGGACAATGAGCGAATCCGCTGGAAAGAAACCGATCTCCCGATGCCCCGAAGCGAATCCACGCGACTGGGCAAGGGACGGGTCCCGGAAGTAGAAAAAGAATCCACAAAATAATCGTTGTGCGGCAATGAGGTTGCGGACAACGGCGTCCGGGGACTAACGATCCCGGGCGCCGTTTGTTTTTCTCCGGGCGGTCACTTTCCCTGACGGGATGAGCGCCGGCGGTCGGCTTCCTTGAGCATCCGTTTGCGAATGCGGATGGACTTGGGACAGATTTCCACCAACTCATCGTCCTGGATGTATTCCAGGCAGACTTCCAGACTCATCTTTCGCGGCGGGCGGACTCGTGCCGCGTCATCCTTCCCGGCGGCGCGGATGTTGGTCATATGTTTGGCCCGGGTCGGATTGACGGGGATGTCGTTGTCCTTGCAGTGTTCGCCGACCACCTGGCCTTCATAGACCGCCTCGGTCACCTCGACAAAAAAGAGCCCCCGATCGAAAAGCCCATCCAAGGCATAGGCGGTCACGGTTCCCATCTCGGTGGCGATCATCACGCCCGCCTGCCGCTGCGGGATGGCCCCGTGCATGGGTTCATACCGGTCGAAAGAGTGGTGGAGGACGGCACGGCCCTGCGTGGCCGTCAGCAACCGGGCGTGCAGCCCGAACAGGCCCCGCGACGGGATGCGGAACTCCATGTGGACATAGTCGGAGGCGCCGGCCTTGCTTTCCATGGAGGTCAATTCCGCGCGTCGCTCGCCCAGCAGCGACATCGCCGTGCTCTGGCATTCGACGGGACAATCGATCGCCAGGATTTCGACCGGCTCGTGCGTGTGGCCGTCGATCTGGCGGAAAATGACCTGCGGTTTGCCCACGGTCAACTCGTACCCTTCCCGCCGCATCGTCTCCAGCAGAATTCCCAGGTGCATCAGCCCCCTCCCCGACACGGTGAACTCGTCGCCCGTCTGCCCCGGCTCCACCCGCAGGGCGACATTGGACTGCAGTTCCTTGTCGAGCCGTTCGCGGATGTGCCGGCTGGTGACATATTTGCCCTCGCGGCCCGCAAAGGGACCGTCGTTGACGCGAAAGGTCATGTGCATCGTCGGCTCGCCCACCGAAATCACCGGCAGGGCGGTCGGATCGATCGAACAAGCGATCGTGTTGCCGATATCCACCGGGTCCAGCCCCGCGATCGCGCAGATATCCCCCGCCTCGGCCTGGACGACGCTCTTTTTCCCAAGCCCCTCGAACAGGTACAACTGCGTGATCTTCTGCAGCGTGTGGGTTCCGTCCCGGTCGATGACGGTCACCTTCTGTCCATTGTTGACAAAACCAGAAAAGATTCTCCCGATCGCGATCCGCCCGACATAGTCGGAATAATCCAGCGTCGTCACCAGGATCTGCAGCGGCTTGTCCGGCTCGGCCCGAGGCGGCGGCACCTGCGTGATGATCGCATGGAACACCGGCTCCATCGTCGTCCCCGGGTTGGCCAGGTCGCGCGACGCCCATCCCTGCCGAGCCGAGGCGAACAGGATCGGAAAATCCAGCGACTGGTTGTTGGCCTCCAGATTCACCAACAGATCGAACACCTCGTTGACCACCTCGTTGGGACGGGCATCCGTCCGATCAACCTTGTTGATCACCACGATCGGCCTTAGCCCGTGTTCCAACGCCTTGCTCAGCACAAACCGCGTCTGCGGCATCGGCCCCTCAAAAGCGTCCACCAGCAGCAGCACCCCGTCGGCCATCTTCATCACCCGCTCCACCTCGCCGCCGAAAT
>PMBP01000024.1 GCA_003152975.1 Phycisphaerales bacterium
CATTAACTCCCGGACGATGGACTCCTTTTCAGATCCGGTCAGAGGTCGGGGCATCATTTCGTCGGGGTCGCTGGATAAATCATACGCCAACAACTCATCGTGAAAGGGCCAATAGACGACTTTCGTCGTCCCTCGGATAAGACCGATCGGACTTTGGTCGTACCAGGACCAGAAGTACAGCGTCCGCTCCGGCGACGGAGGATGAGTCCAGACATCCTGCCCATTGAAACCCGACCGCGAGAGATCAAAACCCAACAGGCCCAGGATCGTCGGAGTCGTGTCCATCTGGGTACATAAGCCCTCCACGACGGTCCCGGCGGGAATGTGCCCCGGCCAATGGATCACCCACGGTATGCGGATGACCTCCTCGCGCGGTCGCCATCGGGCCACATCCCGATCGACGCCCAGACTGGTCCCGTGGTCGCCCAGTACACACAGCAACAGATTTTTCGTCAGGCCCTTGTCACGAAGCTTTTCGTACAGGGTCCGGACAAACAGGTCCGAATAACGAACCGTCTGAAGATACCGTTCGAAGGGATCCGATGCGGGCTCTTCAAACCAGGCGGGAACCAGATAGGGATCGTGTGAGATCGAAGTGATCGTGACCAGCAAAAATGGCCCCGGTTTTGCGGAAACCCAGTCCACCGCCGGTTCGATCAGCCGCAGATCATCCCCGCCGAGATACCCGATATGGGCCGACGGATCTTCGAGATTTTCGCGGAACCACGCCCACTCGAAACCGAAATTATGGAACAGACCCGGAGCGCATTCGAAAGTGCCCTTGGACATCTCAAAGAATCCGCTGCGGTATCCGGCCCGCGACAGGATCGTGGCGATACTTTCATACGGGCGATCGATAGGAACCGCTTCGGCATAATCGGACTCCAGGATCGGCGTGTTCCCCGTCAGGGCTGACCAGTAGGCCTTCGTGGTTCGAGCGATTGGTACGCGCGTACAGCGGAATTCAACCCCCTCCCGGGCCAGTTGTGCCAGAAACGGCATTTGTTCCTCCCGCTGGGATTCCCGTGGCACAACCTTGTACGACAAGCTTTCCAGCAATACCACGACGACATTCGGCCTGTCCTCCATCGCCACCTGGGATAGGCCGATCGGGCGCATCCCGATCCGCGGGATCAGCCGCCCTCCGATGTCAACGGACTGTCGGGGTCGCTGGCCCGGCAAGGCGCTGATCATCACAACCCAATGACTGCTGAATCCGAGAATCTCCCCTGAAAATCCCAGATTCGCCCGGGCATCCAGAATGGGCCAGGCCGCGACCGACGCGGCCAGGACTCCTCCTGCCGCCAGCAAACGCCCTATCTGCCCCCGACCTTCGATCCGAATAGCTTGGGGATGAACGATCCGCAGGACCAGGATGAACATACCCCCGGCGGCAATGAGGGAAAACAGGGCAAACTCGATCTGATGCAAACGAATATGGCCCTCCATCAGCGGCCAGACATCCTTCATGTCCCGCAACAAAAGGCCCACAATGCCACATTGAAGCTGAACCCCGCTGCAGAGCAGCCATGCCGCGTTTAGCACCGACCAACCGATGACGACAATCGAAATCAGTAGGCCGAACCGCGCAGTCCATGCGGTTGGATGGACTCGGTAGAGAAAACGCAGAACGAGATAAACCGCCGAAAAGAAGATCAAATCAGGCAGGATAATCCGGAGCATTCCCAGCCAGGGGAGCGACGAAGGATTGGCACCCAGGGCAATCCCCTTTGCGCAGACCGTACATATTAACCCCGCCGACAAAATCAGCGATTCCATTCGGTGCCCCGACCAACACCCCAATCGGCGTCGCCTCGACGGGGATGGAGGGCGATCCGAAATCGATGGCACTCCTCTGAGAGGGGGCTCCTTCATCATTCGGTCTGAATCCTTAGTTCTCGTCCTTAGGGAAAGGCAAACCCGATACAACCTTTTCATAATATCAAAAGGACGATGAAAGTCAATGTGATGGCCCTTCGTTTGGCGGGAGCAATGATTGATGGGCGGTACTATTGGCCACGAAACCCTGTTTCCTCTCAAGTCAATCGCAGGATCGGCCCCGGGGCCAGGATTGGGAAAAGTTTCACCGTTGTTGGATGATTGGATTTTTGCGGCGCATCCAGACCCGGATAATATTGGCGCCTCCGGTTTTGCCGCCGGAGGCGCCCGCCCTTACCACAATCCCGCCTATCAATTACCCCCAAGGAGATTCGAACTCCCTGAGAATTTGAACGAAAAACAGGGTTTTCCGGCCGACCCGGCGCAAAAAGCGGCGCAAAACGGTATCGGAAATGGCATTATCTGCCAGGAGGCCGGGGGTTGTCAACAGAGCACCGTGGAAAATTCTTTGGCTGATGTGCCATGGATTACCTGCCAAAATTCGACCGGACTGGATACGGACAAGCTGGCCGAGATGCTGCGGATGATCCCGGCTGAGAAGCGAGCCGAGTTTCTCCGCAGCTTGGCGGATTACATAGACAACAACCGTAAACCATCGAAATAACGAACAGAGAGGACCCCTTGATAAACCACATAACCAGCCATAAAAGACCAGAGCGATCCTTCCCGACGGAAAGGGCAGTTGTGAATGAATACCTCAAAACTGGGCATGGCATGGGGACCTAATCGACCATCACGGGGGGGGATGACTGATCGGAACATCGAGACACATGAGGAATGAGGAGCTAATGCGCTCCATTCCTTTCACAGTTTGAGTAAAATGAAGCAAACAATTTCAGACCGACCGGAGCGGATGCTTACAGTGTGGGCAATGAATGGTTTTGCCCTCGGAAGTTCTGGGTAGAAAGACGAGGATTCCGCACTGGCAGAGGATCTGGCGGTCGTCATTCGCCTGGGGTGAGGGCTTATGGGCGGGCAGGGGCAAGTCGGGTTCGGTCTCGTTCTCCTGTTTCTTCTGTTTACGGATTGCCCATAAATCGTTCACTGTGTGATCGGGTTCCGGTTCCCGTCGCAGGATCTGCCAGAGCGTACGATCGTCCGGGTCCATGACAACCGCACGGATCACCAGTAGAAAACCACCCAAAAGAACACCACCCAGAAGACACAAAGGTATCAGGATCAAGGCAAGAGTCCATCCGATCAATAAGGCCAACACCATATCAAAGGCAAACCAGATCATGACGATCCAGCCGATCGGAATTGAGAATGTGAACTTGAGCGGAATCATGAAAAAACNNAGATAGACAGATCCCGAGGATCCCTTCGAGTAGAAAACCGGCGAGCAGAAAAACCGGCCTGCCCTGGGTCCATATAAACAGCATCGGGACGATAAAGCCGGATATGAGGACCAGAAACATCGTATTTCCTATTTTAGAACAGAGGGCCGAACCGAACACCCATAGATAGAATCCCAATGCCCCAAGATAAACCAACTCGAAACACCAACCAAGCGATATAAAACCGAAATAATAACCATCCAATGGTTCATAGGAGAATGGGTGTGGGCCGG
>PMBP01000498.1 GCA_003152975.1 Phycisphaerales bacterium
CGGGGGATTTTGACATTGACAATCCGTCCGGCTATCCCGTAGAATCGGGCGACTGCTGGGAGGTCAATTCCTCCGGCAACACTGTACTGGGATGATTTGAGGTCATGTATGAAAAGTCCGTTTCTGATGCGAAGACTCTGTTGGGTTGCGGCGATGATGGTGGTCTTGTCCGGGCTGTTGGTTGTCAACGGCTGCGGCACGGTGGGTGAATCTTCGGACGAAGTCCGGATCCGCCACGATCGGGTGATGAACAACAACCTTGGCCGCATCCAGGATGACATCGACGCGGCGCTGCTTCTGGATCGGCCGTCCCGGCTGAGCGAACAACCCGTCCGCTAAGGGCGTCTGACAGCCGCCGTACGCATCGGATCGGTCTGGAGATTGGCGCCTGCAGGGAGGGTTATCGGTGGATGCGATTCTTGATTTTTTCTATCGGATGGGGCCCCATGAACGGCTGGTGGTTTTGTTCGAACTGCTCTTCATCGGGCTGTTCGTCTATATCGTTCTGACCTTTCTGGAAGGAACCCGCGGCGAGCGGTTGTTTCGGGGAATCATCTTCATTCTGCTGACCGGCAAGGTCTTTCTGACGCTGGTGGTACACCGCTTCGGGATGGACCGAGTCGCTTACCTGTATAACTGGTTCCTGATTGGCATCCTGCTGGTCGCGATCGTCGCGTTTCAGCCGGAGATCCGCCGTGCCCTGATCCGTCTGGGCCAGGCGAGGTTTTTGTCCAGCTCCCCGCAGCAGTTATCCCGCAGCGTTGAGGAAATCATCGAGGCCGTCGAGATTCTTTCGCAAACCAAGACCGGCGCGATCATGGTCTTCGAGCAGCAGGTCGGCCTGGGCGAATTCATCGAGACCGGCGTGCGATTGGATGCCAAGGTAACCTCCGAACTTCTGCGAACGATTTTTTATCCCGGCACCGCCCTGCACGACATGGCCGTGGTGATCCAGGGCGACCGGATCGTCGCGGCGCGGGTGCAACTTCCGCTGGTGGAGGGCGATTCGATCCCCGGCCGCCAGCTCGGCTCGCGGCACCGCGCGGCGGTGGGCGTCACGCTCGGTTCGGATGCCCTGGTCATCGTCGTCAGTGAGGAAACGGGAATCGTGTCGATCGCGCTGAACGGCAACCTGATCCGCCATGTCTCCTCCGAGGAGCTGCGGCGGCACCTGACCACGGCCGTCGTCGAGACCACGCCGCTGGTCGAGCGGCTCCCTCGGACGATGCGTGACAAATCCCCCGCCGAAGAAGCGTGAGGCCTGAGCCGAAATGATCAGTCGGATCAAAAAACTCGCCGTAGTGATCTTCCTGTCAATCCTGATCTGGGCCTATGCCTATATGGCCCAGGAAGAAACGATTTCACGGATGGCGACGCTGGATGTCGGCGGCGGCATACGATCCGACCTGCAGGTGACCTTCGATAAGCCCACGCCGATTACCCTGAACCTGACGCTCAAGGGTCCGGCTTCGAAAGTCGCCGTGCTCAAACGCCGCCTCCTGGCGGCCGACACCGACCAGGAACGGGAACGGCTCGATTTTCTCTACGATCCCGAAACGGAACATTCCCTTCCGGGGACTTATACGCTCAATATTATCGACTATCTGCAGGCGGGCGAAAAAATGCGGGATTTGGGCCTGCAGGTGATCACCTGCGATGTGCAGACCGTCCAGATCACGATCAGCCAGCTCGTTGGAAAGCCCCTGGCGATCCAGTGCGTGGACCCCACCGGAAAGATCCTCCAGCCGGAAACCCTCGAACCGGCGACGGTGGCGATGTTTGTCCGCAAAGAATACGACGGCCCCGCGACGGTCACCCTGACCAGCCAGCAGGTGGAACTGGCCCGCAAGTCGGTGTTGCGCCTCCGGCCGTATGTCACCCTCGGCAACCAGCAGGTCTATGCGAAAAATCCCGTCTCGGTCAAACTGCCCGCGACGGAAATCCTTCTGCAGTCGCGGCCCCTGCAGCCGCGCGTCGGGCTGCTCATCAGCCGCAACCTTCTGGGCAAATACCAGGTCGAGCTGCTCAACGAAAACGAACTGACCAGCGTTACAACGATCCTGGCCACGCCCGAGGCCTTCTCGGAATTCGAAAAGACGATCTACCAGGTGCTGGTCGAGGTCCGCGACGATGATGTAACCCTGGCCACAACCGAGGGGACGAAACGACCGGTGATCTACAATTTTCCGTCACAATCGATCCGACTTGGCGAAATTCAACTGGACCCGACCGCTCCCGTCCGCCAGGCCCATTTCCGTCTGATCCCGCTGCCGGCCCCGGCGGCGACCACGACCCCGCTGGTCAATCCAACGCCATAACCCTGATCATGATCGGTATCATGGCCGCCTCAGCTTGTTTGAATGCCAAGATCTATCCAACAATCGAATCCGGAATCTGTCAATGCTACAAATTCGATTTTATTGAAGCCAGTGTTGAGCGACGACCAGCAGATCGCCCAGATCGATCGTACCGTTCGGTTGAAGATCGCATTGGGCATTCCAGCCGGCCTGCCCGGATGTCTTCTTCCAGCACTGCGACAACAAGTTCAGGTCGTTCAGGTCAACCACGCCGTCATCGTTGATGTCGCCCGCATAGGGCAGCGTCGAAAAGGCCAACTTCGTTGCCGTGTACTTGAGCGTATAACTGGCCCAGTCATCCTCTTCAGGGTTGTTTTGAAATCCCGCGCAGAAGTACACCGTCATGACATAGTCGCGGTCCGGCAGGAGGGTTGTCGCCCCGGCCGTGGTCGCGGTACCGTTGTCAATCACCTTGTTAAAGACCTCATTTCCACTGCCGATATCCACAATCGAACAGATCATGCTCGTGATCGCCAGGTCATTCGGTTTGACCCAAGCGAGGTTGATATTCTTATGGCTGACCTTGGGGCCCTGCTGTGGAGAGGTGATCATCGGATTGATCACCGGAGCGGGGATGATCAGGCCGCTGGAGCCCATGCCGTATCGGAAGACCATCTCCATCTCGATCGGCCCGCCGAAATCCAGGGTGATTTGATAGGTGTAGTCGCCGTTGCCGAAGGCATTCAACGCCGTCGAATTGTTTGTGGTCTGGACATACTTCCAAATCCCATCGTCGGCCGAAGTCATCGTCAACCAGTTACTGCTGCCCGGCGGCTGAAACTTCACGCCCAGGATAGGCATCATGGGATCGGGCAGGCCGGTATAGACATAGGTCTCGAATTTCCAGGTCGTCGTCACCGTCTTTGCATCGT
>PMBP01000260.1 GCA_003152975.1 Phycisphaerales bacterium
GGGGCGTCAATCGGTATTATTACCGATATGGCCTTGAGCCGACAACCCATCCAACCCTAAACGATTACCAGCAAAGGAGTTATAGTTTGCGGGGGAATGAAATATATTTTGACTTTGTACAAAAATATCGTATTTGACTCACTTGTTTCCATTTCAATGACGGATTGAATNNAAGCCCCGAATCGGGATGCCAGGAGGTTGAAACCGTTAAACATCGCATGGAAAAAAATCGCTCGCTGAAGAGAGCCGGATTTCTCATAGGCATAGCCGAACGCGCAGCCGAGAATCAGCATCGCAGGCCAGTGCATCCCCGGATGCAGCAGGGCAAACGGCACAGCCGTGATCACGATCGCCGCCCACGGGCGGCCCAGATAACCCCGCAGCGTCGTCTGCATCATCCCGCGAAACATCAGCTCCTCGAAAACCGGAACGAATCCGACCGCGAAAACCGCCAGCGTGATTGTCAGCGCAAGAGACGGGCTTTCGGTAAAATCCTGAAGTGCCGGGTTCTTCTGGAATTCGAAATCCGGCCCGGACATCCATTGCCCCACAAGCACCACCGCCTTGACCGCCAACAGCACCAGCGGATAACAGGCCATCAGGTTGACCATTGCCATACCCAGGTCCCGGGGGATCGTGCGGGCCCGCAGGCCCAGGCCGCGGATGCCACGGGCAAAACCCGTATGGGCCAGCACCAGCATCAGGCCGATCAGGAACAGATAGATCAGCATCATCGANNTCTCGGAGGCGTGGGGCAACACGAGCGTCTTGAGCCCTTCGGACAGGCCCGTCAGAAAAACCCACAGTCCGATCAGCGCCACCGGCAGCAATATGGGCAATCGGTTGCGGCGGATGGGGCAGTTACGCAACGCCAACGGGCCGCGATCGCGGACCAGCCACACGGCCAGGATCACCGTGCCGATAACGCACACGGTGGTGGTGATCCATTCAATGGGGGACCCGGTCTTTGCTTCCGAATCCGCCTGGGCCAGAACGGCCGTACAAAGATGTCTCAGCGCCAATTCGATATTCATCGCCATCAGCAATACACATCCCGTTTGCCGCTTCGCACGGCCGCCATGAGCTTTTCCGCGCGGCCGCGCGGCGTCGGTTCCATCTGGGCCAGGGCCCGGGCGATCAGCGACTCGCCCATCGTCTGCGTCTGCGGCGAGGCATAGTCTATCAGGTATTCGGCAAAGGTCGATAGCGCGTTGGGGTCGCANNCGTGCAAAACGACGGGATGTAGCCCAACTCGGCGACATCGCGGATCACTTCATCGAGCGCCCGGTGATCGCCCAGCGAAAACTGCTCGGCGTCCGGGTGGTCCTGCGCCTGCGTGTAGCCGCCGGGGTTGGTTCTGCTGCCCGCGGAGATCTGCGAAACGCNNATGATGCCCGTGTACGGCACCGCCAGCCGCAGGATCGCGACGATCTTGCGAAAGTCGATATCGCTGACCGGCTTTGGCGGATGCGTCGCCATGTCCGACCCCGTCGCCGGCTCCAGCCGCGGCACGCTGATGGTGTGGGGCCCGACGCCGTGGCGATCTTCCAGGTGGCGGATGTGCTGCACCAGCGCCAGAATTTCGAATCGCCAGTCGCACAGGCCGAACAGCACGCCGATGCCGACATCGTTGATCCCCGCCTCCAGCGCCCGATCCATCGCCGTGACCCGCCAGTCATAGTCGGCCTTTTTGCCGCCGAGATGTACGCGGCTGTAGGTTTGGCGATGATATGTCTCCTGGAAGAGTTGATAGGTCCCGATCTTGGCGTCGTGCAACTGCCGAAACTCCTCGATCGAAAGCGGCGCGACATTGACATTGACCCGCCGAATCTCGCCCGGGCCGCTCATCGTCGCGTAGATCGTCTCGATCGACTTGAGCACATAGCCGAAGCCCTCGTTCGGGTACGCCTCGCCGGCCACCAGCAAAATCCGCTTGTGCCCCTGCTCGACGAGGATCCGCACCTCGCGGGCGATCTGCTCCTGCGTCAGCGCAACCCGCTCGACCTGCTTGTTCCGGGCGCGGAACGCGCAATAGAGGCACTCGTTGCCGCAAAGGTTGGAGATGTACAGCGGCGCAAACAGCACCAGCCGCTTGCCGTAAATCTGCTCCTTGACGGCCTTGGCCGTATCGAACAACTCGGCCAGCAAGCCCGGGTCGCTGATAGTAGCCAGCGCGGCCACATCCGCAGGATCGAGCCCATTCATCAGCCGCGCCTTGGCCAGCGTTTCCCGTACGCGCTGGCCGTCGCAACTCCCGGCCGACGACAATACCCGTTCGATTTCCGCATCGTTTATGAATTGTGAATCCGTCTTTTTCATACTGTTATCGCATTCTCAGGCGGAAAGCATCAAACTTGTCAGAAATATTTCGTCGCCCGCCCATCTGGTGGATTTTGTTGTGATATTACGAAAAATTCAGTTTATTATTGTAATAAGGTTGGTAAGAAAAATCAATTCGTAATGTGATTTACCGGAACAAATACCAATTTTTCCACTCCTCGGTTGCCAATCCTATCACTGACCTTATAATGACACTCAATGTATGTTTCAGAGAGTGCAGCCATTGGTTGCACAAATCGATTTGTCGCAAACAGAATCTATATCTATACAAGGGAACATTTTATGACTCAATTCATGCAAAGAACTCGCCATCCTATCCGATCCCTGTTTCTTGGGGTTTTGATCGCGGCCGTCAACCTGGGTTTGGCCCTGTCACTAACCGCCCAAATACCTTCGCCGCCGGTGAAAACGACCGCCCGGATCGCTCTCGTCACGGGCATCGACTATCCCGGCCACAAATGGGAAGATACCAGCAAGGCCCTGATGGAGGAGCTGGCCAAGGACAAGCGGCTCAAGGTCGATCTGATCAAAGATCCGGCATTTCTGGGCACAAAAAAGCTGAATCAGTACGACGCCGTGATCATCCACTTCATGCCGTGGGAAAAGCCGTCGCCCGGCCCCAAGGCCGGCGAAGCCCTCAAGGCCTACATCAAATCCGGCAAGGGGATGGTCGTCACGCATTTTGCCTGCGGGGCCTTCAACGACTGGCCGCCGTTCGTCGAGGTTGCCGGCCGGGTCTATGACCCCAAGCTGCCGCCGCACGACCCCTACGCCAAGTTCAAGGTCGAGGTCCGCGACGCCGACCACCCGATCACCAAGGGCCTGGATCCCTTCGAGGTCACCGACGAACTCTACACCTGCCTGGCCGGCGAGACGAAGATCCGCATCCTCGAGACCGCCAAGTCTGTCGTCGATAAGAAGGATTACCCGATGGCGTTCGTCCTCGAATTCGGCAAGGGCCGCGTCTTCAACACCCCGCTGGGCCACGATGCACAGGTCTATCACACGCCCGGCGTCGCCCGCCTGATGCGTCGCGCCGTCGCCTGGACTGCAGGCCTGCCCGTGATCGACATCCCGGCCGACCAACCGGTCGCCCTCGCCTGTGTCGGCTGCTGCGGCGCGGGAATGGAACCGGTAGCACAGGCACAACCGCAACCTCAACCCAAGGAGAAACCATGAAGATCGGCTTTCACACCGACGCATTCAACTCGGCCTACTGGAGCTTTGAGGCCTGCCTGGCCTGGGCGAAAAAGAATGATGTCCACTACATCGAGTGCGGCCTGATCGACGGGGTAAGCTGGATCCACGGTCTGGGCTACCAGCCGCATGTCGCCCTGTACGAAGACCCGGTCCTGCTGCGCAAGAAGATGGAATCTTTCGGCGTGCGCTTCTCGCAGGTGGATGCCGCCTTTCCGCTCTCCGGCAAGGATGGCCCCCTCCGCGGTGTGCCCTATGTGATGAAGTCCATCGCCTGGGCCAATCTCGTCGGCTCTCCCTGCGTCGATACCACCGATGGCCTCAAGGCCCCCGCGGGTCTCTCCGATGACGAGGCCATGGCCCTGATGAAGACCAGCTACCAGCAGATCCTCGAAGTCGCCGCGGCCCACAAGATCACCGTCAACATCGAGCCGCACGGCTACTTCACCACCCGCCCGGACATGATGGAGCGGATGCTCGCCTTTGTCGATAGCCCCTTCCTGCGGATGAACATGGACACCGGTAACACCTTCATCGCCGGCCAGGACCCCGTCGCGTTCCTCAAGCGATTCGGGCCCAAGGTCAGCCATGTCCATGTCAAGGATGTCTCGCCCTCGCTGGCCGCGGCCGTTCGAGGAGGGGAAACCGGCATCGCCGTCAGCCACTGCGCCCTCGGCGACGGCGTCAACGCCGACAACATCCGCCGCTGCCTCGAAGTCCTCCGCGACGGTGGCTACACAGGCACTCTCAGCATGGAATGCGAAGGCCAGTCCGGACCCATGATCGAAAAATCGCTGGCATGGCTCCGAAAAATCCTGGCCGACCTGAAAATCCCGATTGAGGCATAATAGCCGTAGCACAACCGTCTCGGTTAAGTATATTTCATTCAGGCGCAAGCCGGAATCCGGATTGTTTAGAAATTAGGATATAGTGCTTATTACTACACCGCTATAAAAGCTCAAGA
>PMBP01000161.1 GCA_003152975.1 Phycisphaerales bacterium
GCAAGGCCGCAGGTCGAAAAGGACCGGAATCGTATTTGAACAATACGGTGAGGACATTTTCGACCGAGAACGCCGCGGTGGGTCAAAAGAGCCGCCCAAAACAAAACTCTTGTGAAATTTCCTGGCTAAGGTTGCCCGTTTTGTTTCCCCTTGCCGTATTCCCTTTCGCCCGCTACACTGTTCCTCGCAGGGTGTGTACCGAACAGTACGATTTCCGGAGTTCGCCGTGAATATAGAGCAACTCGATAATCTTTTGCGTGATATCCATTCCGTCCGTGTCGCGGTCGCCGGCGACTTCTGCCTGGACGCCTACTGGATCCTCCAACCCGGCGGCTCCGAGGTCTCCGTTGAAACCGGCCTGGCGGCCCAGGCCGTCCAGCGCCACTACTACAATCCCGGCGGCGCGGGCAACATCGTCGCCAACCTGGCGGCGCTGGCTCCCGGCTCCATCCAGGCCATCGGCGTCCTGGGACCGGACATCTTCGGCGCCGAACTCCTCCGCAAGCTTGCCGCCCTCGGCGTGGACGCCTCCGCGCTGGTCATCCAGCCCGATGGCTTCGACACCTACACCTTCGCCAAGCGTATCCTTGACGGCGCCGAGCAGCCCCGCATCGACTTCGGCTTCACCAACCGCCGCATCCCGCAGACCAACGACCGGGTCTTCGAGCACATCCGTGCCGCCCTGCTCTCGGCCGACATCCTCGTCTTCAATCAGCAAATCCCCGGTTCGCTCGACGACGACCGCTTTATCTCCCGCCTCGACGCCCTCTTCGCCGAACATCCCGGCCGCAAGATCCTCTTCGACTCCCGCCACTACGGCGACCGCTTCGCGCCCGTTATCCGCAAGTGCAATCTTCGCGAGGCCGCCCGCCTCAACGGCGCCGACATCCCCGAAGACCACCCCCTGCCCCTTCCGGCCGTCGAGTCCTATGCCCGCCGCCTCTTCAAGCGATCCGGCCGGCCCGTCTTCATTACCCTTGGCTCTCGAGGTATTCTCGTCTTCGACGGATCGGCCTGTACGCACATCCTCGCTGTCCCGCTGACCAACAAGCAGCTCGACCCCGTCGGCGCCGGCGACACGACCCTCTCGGCCCTGGCCCTGGCCCTGGCCGCTGGCCGTTCTCCCGCCGACGCAGCTCGGTTCGCCGTCCTGGCCGCCGGCGTCACTGTCCAGAAACTCTACCAGACCGGCACCGCCAACCCCGACGAAATCCTCACCCTCGCCCGCCAATCCCCAATCCTCTGATCCGCCCGGGCTCACATCCTCGGATCGCAGACAATGAACACGGCACGGTGGGTGAAGAANNTTGTTTGATCTTGGTTTAAAGGAAGGGCCACAGTCCCCTACTCGGAGGAGCTATCCCCCACCAGCGGCCGAACGCGATCGACATGGAAAATCACGATAAATTTGTTGGAATCGTCCCCTTCCGCGAAAATTTCCGGCTGTTGTTTTCGCATCGCCGCAGCCAGGGTCGCGTTGATTTCCTCCCGAACTTTCGTCAGGTACAATCGCTTGCCTTCGTACCCGCCGCCGGATTCCATAAAGAGATAAGCGGCATGCATTGTCCCCTTTAGATTCTGGTGGCTGATCCGCTGACGCATCACGAACGCTAGGGTGGTCTCGTCGATGACCAGGGGTTTGGCATAGACAGCCAGATCCACCCGACCTTCCGGATCGGCTGTGGCGAAAATACCGGTTCCCTGTTTGGACTCGAAATAGTCTTTCAATCCCACACGACGACCTCCGTGTCTCTGTCCAGAATTTCCTTACTCGGCTGCGGCCTGCCCGCGTTCGCTTTTGCCGCGATGCTTGAGTTTTTCCAAGGATTCCTGCAGCGTAGCGACATGATGCTTTTCTTCTTCGATGACCCGTTCGATCTGTTTGACCGCGATCTTATCGGCGGCGAAATTGAACAGGGCCTCGAAATAATGAATACTGTCCTTCTCCTTGCGGATGGCCTCTTCCAGGATTTCCTGCAAGGAGGTCTTGCTGGTGAACACCCGCAGGGGGTCGGCCTCCATCGCAAAGACGCTCAAACTGGCCAAGGCCTTGTACTCGCCGGAAGCGGAAGCCCGGACATTTTTGTCTTTTAGTTCATCCAGAATATGCCGTTTCATTTTGGCATACTTGCGTTCGTGCTGGAGCTCCCACTCGGCCAGCTTCCACAACAGTTCGCGGCCCTCGGGATTTTCGGTGTTTAAGGCCGCTTCCTGGTAAAACGCCGCCGCGTCGCGCTCGATCTGCTGCGCGATCTCGAAGATTTCCACGGCATTGATTTCGTCGGCCATGATTCGTCCATTATCCGGTCGGCATCATCCATCTTCACGCGGCCCCGCAAGGGAGCGAACCGCCATTCCAACCATCCGGTTACAATTGTACCGAATCTGAGTGTGCAAGTCAAGATTCCGCATCTTCTTGCCGCCCTGACAGTTGATTGCGGACGACATACACGGCCTGTTTGGCGATGCTTTTGCAGACCCGCGGGAGGGAAAATCGCAAGGGTGTCTGGATGGCCGGCTGGAAATCGCGGCAGATCAGGTCATCGAACGGGTCGCCGAGGACCCGAATCCGGTCGCGGTCGGAGCATCCAAAACCGATCTGTCGAGCGGTCCGGAGGATCGGCAGCGAGGTTGGATCCAAGCCAATCAACTCGCAGCAGACGATCTCGCAGGCGATCGGGTCGGCACCGCCGATGAGTACCCCGATCGGCCGGGGGCGGCCGTTGATCGGGCCGGGGCCTTCCATGCCCACAACGGCGTCGATGAGGCTTACGGCCGGATTCAGGCGGCGGTAGATCTCGATGAGCATCCGGCAGAAGTCCTCGTGCCGGGCGCCTTTGAGATAGTGCCACAGGGGTTTTCTCTTGCCGGGAACGACGCCGAACATGTTTTTCACGGCGAAGGTTGCGCCTAACTGCTGGTGGGACTTGAGCTTAGGAAGATTGATGATGCGATCGATCTCCATCGCCACGCGGCTGATCG
>PMBP01000168.1 GCA_003152975.1 Phycisphaerales bacterium
ATCGGCAAAACCCAGCGTACTCCGCTGGTTATGGAGGCAGGAAAGAGGATCCCCGGGCCAAAAATTCGGAAAGGTTGCCCCGACGAGAAAAAGGTCCCAGGTATTCTCATTAAACCCCGATCCATCCGTCTCCTCGACAAAAACGATCTTCGAGTCCGGAGAGGTGATTTCGTTGGATTTGTACACGGTTGCATAGTACTCCCCTGTGGCCCATCCATCGCCGTAGGCATACCCGTTCAAAGGACATCCGATGGAATAGGATCGATAACCTCCCCATCGGCCGATTCCGCCCCCGGCCTGTTTCAAGTATCGCGTATCCGATGGACAGTGATAGACCCATTCGGTCCCAAGGTAAGGCCATAACCCACCCTGCTTGATACCGCGAATTTCATCTGCCAAGGCCACATACGAATTGCCGTGGGCTTCGTTCTGAGGAATGCCCACGAAATTTTTTACCTTGATCGTGGTGGTTGGAGCCCACGCGGGGTACCGTCGAGTCTGCCATCCATCCCATTCGTAGGTCGCAGACCCCACGATCTGGGAATCGTTGTCCTCCGCGTACGCCAGCCACGATCGCGTCATCAGGTGCAGGTTCGCCATGCACACCTCGGCCTTGCCCCCGCCCCGTGCCAGCCCCGCCGCCGGAAACAGTATCGCCAACCCGAACCCGACGCATCCCAGCACGGCCGCCCATTCCACCCATCGTCTATTCCATCGCTTCATCGGACTACCCCTATGCAAACATTCCCCATTTTTGTATTTTGATCTGTTATTTTGCTATTTGCTTTTTGATCTTTGATTTTCTTCTGCCTTCTGTCTATTCTGCAAGCCACCGTTCCGCCATCGTCAGCAGATCCGACAACCCGACATAATAATCACGGTCGACATCTCCGCCCAGATAGATCGCATTCGACATCCGTTTCCATCCGCTCCCGGTCGTCATGCACGGCGATCCGGCAAAGAGGTCCGTGCATTCTTTCCAAACCTTTGCCAGTTCAGCCAGATCTTCCAGCCGTACCTTCCCATCCAGCGTGATATCCGCCGGCCTAGCCAGTCGCTGCGGCTTGCCGTCGCACGGCTGCGGCGCGATCGCCCACAGCGTCCCCGCAAAATCGCCGACATACATCGTTTCGTTGGCCCCGATCACCGGCCAGCTCAGCCAGTTGCCCCCGTCAAATCGGCTCAGGATCGTGCCTTCGGCATCGACTACATACAAACTGCGATCATCCCCTGCCGCGTAAATCTTCCCATTGGCCCCGACCGAAACGCTGAACCCGCCGACCATCCCCAGCCGTGTAACCCACCGGATCGTGCCGTTGGGATTGACCACCCGCAGATATGGGTCATCGAAGGCCACATATATCGTCCCGTCCGGCCCGACCGCCGCCGTTGCCCATGGATAAACCTCTTGGTATCGGGTCGGATAATCGGTCAAGTAATACCCGCCCGCCGAGCCGGCCAGGTTCGTCGTCCACACAATCGCCCCGTCATTGGGATTCACCGCATACAGCCGCGTGTCATTCAGCAGCGTCGCATAGATCGTCCCATCCGGCCCGACCGCCGGCGCGTTGGCCAAACTGCGGTGCTGATTGGCCGCACCCGGATCGAAATTGCAGGTCCACACAATATGCCCATCCGCCGGATCGAGCGCATACAATTTTCCGTTGTACAACCCGCCGACATAGACATTCCCGTCCCGCCCGATCGTCGGCGACGCCACCACCGCTCCGCCAACCTTGCCCGGCCCCGGAATCGCAAAGCTCCACAGATCGCTGCCGTCAGCGCCGAGCGCGACGATCGTCCCATCGACCGATCCGAAGATCACTCCCCCGTCATCCGTCACCGCCGCCGCGCCCGCGATCATCGCCTTGGTCTGGTACTTCCATCGAAGTTGTCCGACCGCATCGATCGCATACAGCACGCCCTTCTGATCGCCGACATAAACGCTGCCATCGGCGCCAATCGTAATCCCGCTGCTCAGCCCAGCCGCCAGCGTATAGGTCCAAACCGTCTGTCCCGCCGAATCCAGGACCGCCAGCTTGCCGTCACTTCCGCCGACATAAACCCGGTCTTCCGGCCCGATCGCGGCGCTGGTGGCGATCGGCGAGCCGGCATTGTACTGCCACTTCACGCAGCCCAGTTCCGGCCCGTTATCCGCCGCCAGCCCCGTTCGCTGCATATCGTGCCCTTCGGTCGGCCACCGGGATTCCACCGCCTCGCCCGCCTGGTACGGCCGAATCGCAAACAATCCGCTCGGAACCGCCACATAGTCCGCCCGGCTCGACACCGCCCGAACCCGACAGGTATCCCCCGCCAGATCCGAAGAAATCGTCCATAGATACGATCCCGTATCCACGATATCATCCGCAATCGTCTGCCAATTTTGCCCATTATCGGTACTCAATTCCACATCAACCGTCGCCGTCGGCACAATCTCCGCCGCCTCCAGCGACACCGCGTCAAAAGCCACCCGCGGCAAACCCGTCAGCAAGATCCCGATCCGCTTGCCGACATTGGCATCCACACCCTCGGCTCCCGTCTCCATCGACGCCGTTACCAAAATCCACTTTCCCAATCCGGGAATCCCGAAATCGGCCTGCGTGACCGCCGCAACGACCGTGCTCCGGTCGCCCGCCGTCAGCGCCGCCTGCCAATTCGTGACCGCCGCCATGTCCTTTCGGCTGCCGACATAGAGCTTGAACGTATAGCGGCGATTCGGCAGGTACGAGTCCACCAGCAACTGATATACCCCGCTGCCCCGGTCGAAAGCGTTTATCTTGCCCTGCAAGGTCGGCATCGAGTCGAATTGAGCCGGCAGATACTCCACCCCGGAATTCGGCCCGACCGTCCATCCCGGAACATCCACATCCACGGTTGTCACGGTCCCCCCGGTGGACATCGCCGGAAACGGCGTGTCGAATCCCGGATTGACGACCACGACCGTTTCACGGTATTCCGTCCACAATATATCGTGTACGCTCCCCGTCGCCCACACACCCCCCTCCATCGGGTGAACCACCTGGATTTCCGGCACGAACTCGAACGCCCCCATGTCCAGCCGNNCGATCGCCCCTTCCCTGCCGAACCCCGGATCTCCGTGGTTGATGCACGGCGAATCCGCCTTCAGACGATAGTCATACACCGGCGGATTGGATGACTCATACGGCATCACAAACCGGGGATCGCCGACGATGGTGCCGTTCTTGCACGCGATATCGTCCTGTACCACGGTACCGTAACTGCCCGAATACAGGTAGGCATTTTGTACGCCGCAATACTGGATCTGATTGATATTGGCCACTAATATCGAACGCGGATTCCGGATATTTCTGACGATCGTGTTGCCAATCAGCGTTCCCGTATTCGTGCAATCAATGTCGTAGTACCCGGTGGAGGCCGTTTGGGAAAGAATGTTGTCGGCAATCGTGCATCGTTCGATGACGCTGCGGGACCGGGATTCGTTGCCGGTCGAAGTCGCGGCAAAAATGGCCGCTCCTCGGCTATTCGAAATATTGCCCACCAGCAGGCAATCTTCGATCAGTGCCTGACAGGCCCCGATTAGCGCGATACCGCCCCCGTAATTCACTTTTCGACTCTGCTGATCCGGAGGCCAATAGCCCGGAGAAGGATACGAACCATACCCATTCCAGGAGACATTACACCTCCGGATCGTCGGAGAGCTGTCTTGGCAGAATATCCCGCCGCCCATATAACCACTCAACGATCCAGAACTGGTGGACAGTCCCCCGCCCAGTTGCAGTGTCAACCCCTCGACGATCGAATCCCGGCCCTCGCCCTTGTTGAAGGTCACGCAGGGACCCTGGCATCGTCCGTCAATGATCGTCGTTTGCACCGTGGTCCAGTTCTGCGGATCGGTGCTGCGGAGAACGATCTTCTTGCCGAGGAAATCCAGAGGGAGCTTGTAGGTCCCCGGCGACACGACAATCGTATCCCAGTCGGCCGCCTGAATGATCGCCCCCTGAATCTGCGCAATATCCTGCGGCACGCGGATCACCCGCCCCACATGCAGCACAACCGGCACAACCAGTTTCGGGATTCCATTGACAACCACGCCCAGATCGCACCGATATTCACCCTCGGCCAATCCAGCCGGATCCACGCTAACGGAAATCGTCTGTGCCGTCTGGCCGACGCTCCCGCCGGCTGGCTCCACCGTTACCCATGCACAATCCCCCTTGTCGATCTGCCCCGAACCGGTTCCACCGTCAAGATTGTACAGTTCAAAGCTCTTGACCGGCGTTGCCGACATGCCTCCCGATCCGCCAAAATCCAGCCGCCCCGGCTCGGCGACCAGCGTCACTCCCGCCGGATCAAACTCGATCGCCCCCATGTCCGTTACGACCGACGCATCCCCGTTTCCGTCAACCGCGCGATATCCGCCGCGAAGATCCCACGCCCCCAGCGGAACCGGCGGCGTGTTGGTCCCGGCGTCGATGCACGGCGATCCGGCCAACAGCGAATACCCCGGACCCAACTGCGGATCGACCTTGATATTTCCGGTGACCAGGATCGCCTTGGAATAACAGCTATAAGCCGGCTGCGAACTGTTGACCACGTCGGCGACGGTCGCCACGCCGCCGGAACCCAATGCGGTATTCCCCCAGATGATGCAATTGGTTATCGTGCCCGAACAGGTATTTACGCCCGCGGTTCCGGTTTCGAGACAACGATTGTTGACAATGGTGCAGTGGGCAATGGCTCCCATGCAATTATACAGCCCGCCGTTAATGCCGCGATTCTCGGCGATCAGGCAATTCGAGATGATCCCACTGCATGATCCAAGCCCCCCCCCGACAGTCTGTCCGGTATTCCCCGTGATGCGGCAGCGGTCGATCAATCCCTGGATCAGATGGATTCCTCCCACGAAATTGGAATAGTTGTTCCGCACCCAGCACCGCGAAATCGTCGCCTGCGCATTGTTTCCCCGAATTCCACCATCCATACCATTCTGGATCGACAAACCAGATATAACGCAGGCAGGATTTTCGGCTCCCGTGAACTGTACGACCGGTCCCGTATAGCCCGCCGGCGGCTGAATGATCGTTCGCGAGACCAGCCCCCAGTCGTCGGGGTTGGTCCCGGTCACCGTGATGTTTTTCGGCACGAATTGAAGGGTCTCGACATGCACCCCCTCGGCCACGACGACGGTATCCCCCGGATTGGCCATGTTGATGGCCCCCTGGATTGTGGGAACATCCCCCGGAACCTGAATCACCGCCGCGCCCGCCAAACCGCCCAAAACCAGCCATGCCCAAATCAACGATCGAAAAGTCCGCATAGAAACCTCCATTTTCTCATGGGAATCGGGTCTCTCTGACCCTTCTGGGGATGTTAGATGACCCTGCTCTCCCGTTTTTGCTCCAAAAACCCGTCTGTCTCCCGCTGCTCTGAATATAAACCACAACATTATACCATATTTCGGCGATTTGTCAACAAATTTCTAAAATAATATTCCGCCTTCCCCGAAATCCGTCATCCGATTGCCGTAGAATTTTAGATTTCGTGCATTGATTTTCTTCTCATGTCCTTCCTGCGGGAACACAGATTCCTCTATCATAACGAATATCGACGATACCATCGTATTACGATAATTCTGTGCGATATATATTTATTTTCTCGTATATCGGATCCTGTACATCCGATATCGGTACTTTTCCGGATAGCCCTCGATCCTTTTCCTCGTTCTCATCTGTCCCCACTCGTGCCCGAAGTGGCGGCCTCCCGTGGCCCCATTCCGATGAAGGTAATCACGACCTCAGCAGATGAGATAGGACTCGACCAGAGCCCAATAGGCGTGCCGTTTGCCATTTTTGGTAACTGTGACGGGACGAATCAACAGGGCAGAATTGTTGAATCCAAATCATCCGAGGTAATCCGAAAGGTATTCACTTCATCGGGCGTGGAGCCCAAACCGATCCTCGTGAGTTCCGCCCTGTCGCGATTCCAGAGGAATAAGGAAGACAAACCGACGAAACTATTGTCGCAGTCGCGAAATGTTCTCCCAACTGCGGAACCGGGTTTAGGTCTTCTTTTTCAAAAGATTCTTCAACTCATACACCGACACATGAGTCGATAGCGGTTCGACGGCGACCTTGGGGTGTTTGTGGAGGGGGACATCCTTCGACAGGCACGCCGCGACCGACTCGGTAAAGCCGATGCCGCTGGGGCAGTTTCGGGCGACCCACTCCATGATCAGGAAGGCCAGGTTCACCGTCTCGCCGCAGATGTCCGTGCGGGCGTAGTCGGGGTGGCCGATCGTGCCGAGATAGATTGGCCCGGCGTTGAGGGAGATGACCATGTTGGGGTAGTCGATGATCCTGCGGGCATAGACAGCCGCCTTGACGGCCCGCTCGGCGTGGGCCTGGCCGGAGAAGAAACACAGGAAGCCGTCGCCGACATACTTGACCGGCACGCCATCGTAGCGAAGGACCGATTCGGTCAGCGGGTAAAAGATGCGGTTGGCCCAGTCGGCCACCTCGCGGGATTGCATCCGTGTCGATTGCCGGGCGAATTGGTTGAGTGACGAGCAGAAGGCCGTACCGTCGAATTCGCCCGGCGGCTGCTCGGTGACGCCCAGCAGGAAATCCGTCGTGACCGTCAGGATTGTGGCCAGGTCCGACAGCATCGCGATATCCGGTAAACTCTCGTCGCGTTCCCACTTGGAGACGGCTTGCGGACTGATGCCCAGCGCATGGGCCAGATCGACCTGCTTGAGGCCCCGCTGAATTCGCAGCTTTTTGATTCGATCGCCGATGAGCATGAGATTATTCTACCTCGATTGGCTCGTTTGTCCAACGGGATTTGCGGGTCCGGCCTTGCCAGAAGGCCCCGCGTCTGGTATGTCTGGGGAAAACGAACGAAGACAATTGAGGATTTTCGATATGGCGACGATTCTGCTGTTGGTGTGTTCCAATGTATTCATGACGATGGCCTGGTACGGCCATCTGAAGTACCCGACCTCCAACCTGTGGAAGGCCGTCCTGATCAGTTGGCTGATCGCTTCCGTGGAGTACTGTTTCCAGGTGCCCGCCAACCGGATCGGGCTTAACGGCGGCTTTACCATCGGGCAACTCAAGACGATCCAGGAGATCATTACGCTGGTGGTGTTTGTGGTGTTTGCGTTCCTGTATTTCGGCGAGAAGTTCACCTGGAACTACTGGGCGGGCTTTGTGTGCATCGCCCTGGCCGGCTTTTTCATCTTCTATTACAAGTGACCGGCCGGGTGGTTATTGTGGATTCCAGTTGGTGGTAAATTCCCCGCACCAGGCCTCGTCGCTGACCACCGGCCAATGGGCGAGGGTCAGGACCGTCCCGTGTTCCTTCGAGCTGCGATAATACGGCGGGTTTGGCCGGGGGGCGTACCTCCGGCACAGGCCGGTGCGTTTTTCCGCCTCCGGCATGGAGGAATAGAAAACGCAATTGGCGCATCGAACGTTCGGAGCGGGTACGGACATGGTCATTTCCCCATCACGGTCAAAATCAATTCAGTTTGTCGATATCTCCAACGGTTGCCGAATCTCGGATCGCCGGATCATTGTGACCGGGAACCGGCCATTCGACAATCTTATTTTTCGCCGCGGGCGGATGGGGCGGTGGCGGGGCGGTTGGCGCAATCCCCGACGGGATATCGAAAAGAACCGTGCCGCGTTGCTGGAGGGCCAGTCGAAGGCCGTGCGAGAAATCCCCGGCGGGGTGAAAGAGCAGGGCACACTGACATGCGGATGCGGCCGGTTGCAGATGCGGGGATTCCTGGAGGAGCGGCGCATAAATCAGGACCACATCATAGACGCCCGCGGCGGCCGCGACCACTTTGCCGAGGGGGATAGACTGATCTCCGTTGAAATAAACCGCCGGCCAGACATGGAGGTCCTTGAAGGGCGTTTGAATGGGGCGTGGTTGCTCCAGGGCCTCAAGCGATTCCAGTTCAAAGACTCGCGCGACGGAATTTCGCGGCAAGTCCAGGTCAATCAACAGGCACCGCTTCTTTTGCCGGACCAGTTCCATCGCCGTCTGGACCGGGACAGTGACCGAAAGGCAGTCGTACTGTTCGGCGGTCATCAGGATCACCGACGGGCACGCGGAGATTTCCAGGATTCGCCGGGCCAGGGCCTTCGGGTCAGTCGTAGGGAGATTCGCGGCCGATGCATCCCGGCGTCGGCCGAGCCATCGACGGGAAACCTGGATCAGCCAGCCGGCAAGGCCCAGAAGGAAAAACGAAACGCCGATCAGGAACAGGTGGCGTCCTGATCGCTGCAGAGTCCATAGAGCCCATTGAGTCAGGTTCTCGAGCCAATGATCCATCCGTGATCCATCGTCCGAAATCCGCGTAGGAAAGTGAATCCGTATCGCAGTCTCAATCTCGTTTCACGAGCCGAACCGGTAGTGTCGTTTGAACGGATCTCGTCAGCGGCCGCAAAAACGGTTGATTTCCGCCGCGACGATCTCGGCCAGGATTTCCTGCTGGATTGAACTGAGCGTTTCCGCCGGGCTGACCCAGGTCGGTTCGATCGGCTTGACCTTGACGAGTTCAGCCGGCGCCGGGCGTTGGGGTTCGGCGGGGGAAATGGACTGGACAACATGGTCGATGCCTCGGGGGCCGATGGCGCGGGGCCCCGATCGGGCCGACTCCGAGGACCGCTGCCGGCGACCGGCCGAGATCTTTCGCTGTTCGGCCAGAATCTGCTCGCCCAGGTTGAATACCGGGATCGATGGGCCCTTGTCTGTGATGTCGGCTTCCGCCTCGTCGAGCGACGGGCGGGTACTGCCGGACGCCGAGGGTCTTGCACCGAAATCCCCCCGTATCCATTCCATACGGCCCCCCGGTTCCAGTTGCCGGTCCATGTCCGATTCCAGTTGCATAACATCCAGCGGGGATTCCTCCTGATCCGAGAATTCGTCCTCGGGCTCCGTTGCTTCGGCCAGAAACGATTCCATTTGAAGCCGCTCCTGGAGGCCGTGCTGCCGCGAGCCCAGATCGGCCAGTTCAAGGCGAGCTGACTCCAGTTCCTCCCGTGTGGCCTTGAGGTCCTTCTGAAGAAGGTCCGACTCATCCTGAATCTTCCGGTTTTGGATCTGCGATAGCGCCCATTGCTCTTTGGCTTCATCGAGTTGGGAGCGGGCGTCCTGGAGGTCTTTCATGGCCGATTCGAGCCGGCCGGTAAGATTCTGCGTCTGCTCCAGCAGATTGTTCCGAAGCCCTTCGTTGTCGATCGCCTGCTGTCGGGCCTGAGCCAGTTCGGTTTCGACGGCCGACTGCGCCGTAAGCTGGGACTGGATCTGGTCGCCAAGGCGGGCGGCCTCCTGCCGGGTCGCTTCAAGATTCAGACATTGTTTTCCATGAGTGTCCTGAAGAGCGGCGGATTCGGCCTGCAAGTGAAGGATTTCTTTTTCGAGTCCGTCAATCCGCCGCTGGAACTGGTCCTGTTGTCCTTGGAGTTGATCGATCCGGGCCTGACGCGCCTCGGCCAGTTGCTGGGCCGCGGTCCGTTCGTCGGCGACCTTACCCAGTGCTTCGATCTGCTGTTGGCGCGTCTCGACCAGTTGCTGGGCCGTCTTGAGTTCATCCCGAAACCAGGCCATCTCCTGCTGGCGGGTTTCCAGTTGCGATCGGATCTCGGCCAGCGCCGTCTCCGAAACGGCAAGCTGCCCTTGTAGTTGGGTATTGGCGGCCACCGCCTCCTGCAGCCGCTGGTTGATCTGCGACATCTGATCGGTCGAGGATTGAAGCTCGTTTCGTACTTGAATTTCGGTTTGGAGCTGGGTCTGCGTCTGCTCTAGGGTGGTCTGGAGTTGTTTGAGCTTCGACTGTAGGTCCGTCAGTTCCTTGTTTCGGGCGGCCAGTTGCGTTTGCAGCGATTGAATCTGTTCCCGCGACTGGACCTGGATTTGAATGGAATCCTGCAGATCGCGGATCGCCTCTTCGATTTCAGTTTGCTTTTTTGAAAGCTGCTGGCGAATGTCGGAAATCTGGCCAATGTGCTCGGCGTCATTCTTTTGCAGTTGCTCGATCTGAGTGTAGAGCTGCTCGGCGGTGTCGGCGTTGTCCCGCAACTGGTCCCGCGCCCGGCCGAGCGAATGGGTCATCGATGCCAGTTCCGTCTGTAACCCCGTGACCTGGCTGTCCAGCGCCTGCTTGGCCAACCGGACCTGCGTCAAATCCTGTATAAGACGATCTATTTCTGACTGTTGTTCCATAGCCGGTATTTCGGCCGACGCATCAGTCCTGGGCCGATCTTCGAGAATCCGTTTGCCCCAGGAGACGATCTCCTCAAACCGCGGGATTCGCAGCTTTTTGTGTGTCGCGTCCGAGTGAGGATCCGGATTCGGCGTCGGGATCGAGGCCATATCCCTACGGGGTTCAACGGCCGGTTTTGCGGCCGGAGTGTTCGGAGAGGTGGGCGTTGGCCCGCCGGGATTGGGCTGGCTCAGCGGCCGAAGAGCCGCGGGAGCCGATGGTTTGGAAGCCGGTTCGTTTCCCACGCGAACCTGCTCGACCGGCCGCAGCGCCGCCGGCAGGGGGGAAGCTTGTCTTACAGTGCTCGGCACGGGCGGCGAAAGCCGAGCCGCAGACGATCCCCCGTTTAGCTTGGGCGAATCCTGCGATTCGGCCGCCATCTGCAATAAGGCCTGCACGCCCTCATCCGGCCCCTGGGGCTGGATATCGGGTTCGGCGTCGCGGGCCTGTGGTCCCAGCGCGTTTCCAGACGGCTTGCCTTTCTGGGCGGCCATCGCGGCATTTCTTGCCCGCAACACGTCGGCCTTACACTGCACGATATCGGCGTCAATCGATTTCGGAATCGGTTTTGGTTCCATAACAACCCTCCGGTTTTCCGCCAGTGTATCACATTCCGCGGAGAACTCAAGTCATTTTATCCGACGCGGCGGGTCAATCCACATGCACAGAAAACGGGAATGGATGCCCTGTGCCTCCGCCAACCAAAACGGCGCCGCCATCCGATCGAGATGGATGTGCCAAGTCGCGCAGGGACAACGATTTGCATGTCGTTGGATATACGGCTATCGAAGAGGATTATGTTCGCTTATAGACCCACAGCGCCGCGCCGGGGCGATTGGAGAGAGTGACTCCAAGGCCTTCGTCCATCCACTGCCGGCCCGTCCGCGTCTCGGTCTTGCCCGTGTCCATATCTTCCATCGAATATGCGGCCTGCGGATCGAGCCCGCGGAGCTTGAAGACCTGCGATTCTTGGGCACAGTCTTTCCTGCGAAACGCCTGCACGATCCCGTCACCGGCGTCCGGCCGGTCGAATTGCCGGGCCGCCCACACATCAGCGGTTTTTGCATACGGGGTCAACGGGTAATAGTCGCCAAGATAACAGGCCGATATCCGCCGATACTGTTCGCAAAGTTTTCGTAATAGGGCATAATCAAGATCCTTTTTCCGTGTATCGACCCCGATGCCGACGATCGGCCCCATCAGACTGCGCGTCCA
>PMBP01000077.1 GCA_003152975.1 Phycisphaerales bacterium
ATCCTGGTCACCGAAGGCGCCGATGGCATGACCCTGTTTGCCGACTCCGTGCCGATTGAGCACCTCGCCTCCGCGCCCCGGCAGGTCTACGACGTCACCGGCGCGGGCGACATGGTGCTGGCCATGCTGGCGATGGCGATCGCGGCGGGGTGCGATTTTACCACGGCGGTTCAACTGGCCAATCTTGCCGGCGGGCTGGAGGTGGAAAAGTTCGGGACCGCGACGGTCAGCGTCGATGAGATCGTCAACGAGATTCTCAGCCGCAGCCGCGGCCAGCTCGGCAAGATTCGCGAGGCGGGGGCGCTGGCGAACGATTTGAAATATCACCGCCAGCAGAAGCACCGGATCGTCTTTACCAACGGCTGCTTCGACGTTCTGCATCCCGGGCATATCCAGTATCTGGGATTCTGCAAGGCGCAGGGGGACATAGTGGTGCTGGGCCTCAACAGCGACGCGTCCGTGCGGCAGATCAAGGGGCCGACGCGGCCGATCAATAACCAACATGACCGTGCGGCGGTGCTGGCGGGGCTGGAATCGGTCGATTTTATCGTCGTATTCGAAGAGCCGGATCCGCTGTCGCTGATCCAACAAGTGCGGCCGGATATTCTGGTCAAAGGGGCGGACTGGGCGGAAAAAGGAGTTGTAGGGCGGGAATTCGTTGAATCCTACGGCGGTAAAGTTGTGCTGGCTCCACTGGTCGATGGCAAGAGTTCCACGGCCACGATCCAGAAGATACAGTCACTTTCGGACGGGGCGAAGAAAGATATGGCACGGGGGACAGGCCAGGGATGAACAGGAGATAGGAATGAAACAGAAAGCGGTCTTTCTCGATCGGGACGATACGCTCATCGAAGATCCCGGATATATCAGCCACCCCAGCCAGGTCAAGCTGCTGCCGGGGGTCAGCGAGGCGCTGATCGAACTGCACAAGATCGGATACCTTCTGGTGGTGACAACCAACCAGTCGGCGATCGCGCGGGGGATGGTGACGGAAGATGGGTTGGCGCAGATTCATCATCATCTCGAAATGTTGTTGGGCAACGATGGGGCGCACCTGGACCGGATCTACTATTGCCCGTTTCACCCCAATGGGGTTGTGCCGGAGTATCGCAAGGAGAGCGATCTGCGAAAGCCCAGCCCGGGGATGATATTGAAGGCGGCCGCGGAGATGGAGATCGATCTGGAGCGATCGTGGACGGTGGGCAATTCGTACCGGGATATCGAGGCGGGGATTCGCGCGGGGTGCAAGACGATCCTGATTCGATCGGCGGCGCGGCCGGTAGTGGGGACGCCCTCGGACCCGACGCCGTTTCAAAAGGCGGTGAACATCAAGGAGGCGGTCAATATTATCAAGATGTACGATCGGCAGCATCATGTGGCCGTCGAGAGCAAGGACGAGCCGGTTCGCCCGACACTGTCGGCCGAGCCGTCGGTTCAGTCATCGATGACTCCGTCGCGGCCCGCGGCGCCGGTTGCCGTCGCGCCTCCGGCAATGAAGGATACCTCCGAGAAGCGGATGACGCCGACGGTATCACCGAAGGCGCCGCCGGTGGAGGTCAAAGCGGTCGAAGAGCCCGCGGCGCAAACGGACCCTTTGGCTGTGAAGACAACGCAGGCGGAAGTTGCACACCCTGCGGCCGAGCCGGGGGAGCGATTGACGCCCCATGCGGGGAATCAGACGGAGGCGCTGCTGGAGGAGATTTTGCGGCAGTTGCGGGCGTCGCGGCGGGAGTCGCTGTTTGACGAGTTTTCGTTTTGGAAGTTCGTGTCGGGAATTCTGCAGGTTGTCGTCATCTTTTGTTTGCTAATGAGTTTGTATTTTCTGCTGGGGCAGACGCCGCCGAAGATGGATGCGGTGCACCTGAGCGTGCAGTATGCGATGGTCGTGCAACTGATGGTGGTGGCGTTTTTTCTGATGCGGGACCGAAAGTAGGGGGCGGCAATGGCGGGGGAACGGATCGTGGTCTGGCTACCGTCTCCGATGGGGGACGCGGTTTTGTCGGGCCCCGCGCTGCGGGCGATCCGGCGGCGGTTTGTCTCGGCGGACATCGCGTTTGCGGCCGTACCGGTGGTGCGGGATATATTGGGGGGAAATCCGTGGTGCGACGAATGGGTCGAGGTTCGGCGCAGTCCGTTTGCGTTTGCGGGTCGGTTGGCGGCCGGCCGGTTCGACCGGGCGATCCTGCTGAAGAATTCGTTCGGGTCGGCGATGGCGGTCCGACTGGCGGGGATCCGCGAGCGAATCGGATATGATCGCGAAAAACGGGGGGTATTCCTGACAAAGCGGATACCGCCCCTCCGAGATTTGAAGGGGGATTTTGCCCCGCAGTCGATGATCGATTATTATCTGGGGATTGCGGCGGCGGTGGGGGCGGACATGTCCGATCGACGGATGGAACTGTTTGTGGAGTCGGGAGCGGCGGTGTCTCTGATGGCCAAGCTGCCGATCGCGGCAACGGCAGGGGGGCCGCTGGTGATCCTGGTACCGGGTGGCGGATTTGGGCCGAGCAAGTGCTGGCCGGCCGAGCGGTATGCGGCCGTGGCGGATGATTTGTCGAAGAGGTATGGGGCGCGCGTGGTGGTGTCGGTGGCGCCCAACGAGATGGAACAAAAGATCGGACAGCAGATCGCGGCGGCGGCCCGGACGAAGGTGTATTCGCTGGCCGAGACGCCGCTGACGATGGGGGAGCTGAAGGCGTTGTTTGCGGAGGCGGATCTGGTGATCGCCAATGACACGGGGCCGCGGCATATCGCGATCGCGCTGCGGCGAAAGGTGATCACGCTATTTGGGCCGAACAATCCGGAGTGGACGCAGACGGGGTATCCGGACGAGATTCAGCTTGTCGGGCAGGGGCCGTGCGTGCCGTGCGAGAGGCCGGTTTGCCGGGAGCCATCGCATCGGTGCATGGAGTCGATCACCGTGGAGGATGTCTGTGCGGCGGCGGATCGGATGCTGGAGGGCTGGAAACGATGACGCAGGGCCGCTATGAACCGCTGGGCGAAGGAATATTTGTCGATCCGGAATATTCGAAGTCGTTCCGGGCGTTGGGCCTGACGGATATCGAGGCGGTGTTTCGATTCGAGGGCGGCGTGAACCTGAGCAAGGACAACCTGTCGAGACATCGGAGCCGAATTCGGTTCGAGATCGAAGAACCTGCAACAACGCTTTTTCTGAAGCGCTATGACCGGACCCCGGTGATGGGGCAGATCCGCAACTGGATGGAATACGGCCGGCGGGTCAGTACGGCCGATCGGGACCGGTTGCCGGGAGAGCCATTGGCGGCGGCGGGGATTTCGACGCCGCAGGTGGTGGCATTCGGGACCGAGTGGGGCGGGCTTTTCGAGCGGCGGAGTTTTGTGGTGACGCGGATGCTGGAGGGAGCCGAGGCACTGGAGCGACGGATTCCGGAGGCGTGGCAATATGGCGCTAACGGATCGGCGGCCGAGCGACGGAGATTCTTGGAGGGGCTGGCGGATTTTGTGCGGCGGTTTCACGCGACGGGATATTGTCATCGGGATCTGTACCTGGCGCATCTTTTTCATGATGCGGCGGGGCGGTTGTATCTGATCGACCTGCAGCGGGCGTTTCGGCCGCGGCTGAGGGGGTGGCGGTGGCGGATCAAGGACCTGGCGCAGTTGCATTATTCGGCGCCGGGGGATATCGTATCGTGCGGCGATCGGCTTCGGTTTTATCGCCGGTATGTCGGGCGCCAGCGGCTGACCCGGCTGGACCGGTGGCGGATCGCGCGGATCCGGGCCCGGGCGTGGCGGATGGCGGACCACGATCTTCGGCACGGACGGGAAGGGCCCTTTGCGCGGTGAGACGATGACGATGCGGACGGTGGCGATCATAAACGAGCGGACAGAGGTTTCGCTGGGCGGGGCCGAGCGGTCGGTCAGCGAGCTGGGGGAGGCCCTGCGGAAATTGGGTTTGCAGGTGACGCTGCTGGCGGCCCGGGGGCCGGCGGGCGAGGGGACAATTCCGCTGTGCGGAGGGAAGTCGGGAGGGCGGGTGTCGTTTGCGGCGTTCGAGAAGGCGCTGATGCGGCATCTGGCCGAGACCGATTACGACATCGTGCATAGCACGCTGCCATTTTCGTTTTGCGACATCTATCAACCGCGGGGCGGAAGTTATCTGGAGGCGATGCTGCGGAACGCGGCCAGTTATCCTCATCCGCGGAAGCGGGCGTGGAAGCGATGGACGGGCTGGCTAAACTGGCGGCGGGCGAGTCTGGTGCGGGCCGAGCGGATTTTGGGCCGAAGGTGCGAGGAGACGACGGTGGCGGCACTGTCGGAGTATGTGCGGGAGCAGTTCGTGCGGCATTATGCCGTGCCGGAAGAGCGAATCGCGGTGATTCCCAATGCGGTCAAGCTACACCCGCCGGTGGACGCGGCGCGGATCGAGGAATTTCGGTCGATGGTACGGTCGCGACTGGGGATGGCGGAGGGCGAGGAGCCGGCGATTTTTCTGTTTGCGGCACACAATTTCCGGCTCAAGGGGCTGGGGCCGTTGCTGGAGGCGATGAAACGGGCGTCGTCGTGGCCCAGCGCCCGGCCGATCGTCGTGGCAGTAGCGGGGTCGGGCAATTCGGGGCCGTATCTTCAGCGGGCGCGGCGGCTGGGGATCGCCGAGCGGGTGCTGTTCCTGGGCGCGGTTGCGGACATGCAGTCGGCGATCGCGGGGTGTGATACGGCCGTGCTGCCGACTTATTATGATCCGTCTTCGCGGTTTATCCTGGAGGCACTGGCGCAGGGCCGGCCGGTGATTACGACGCGGTTCAACGGGGCCTCCGAGCGGATCGAGCACCAGCGGCACGGCATCGTGCTCAAGGATCCGGGGGATGTCGAGACGCTGGCGACGGCGCTGGTTCGATTGTCGCACCCGGACCTGGTGCGGCGGATGTCGGCGGCGATTGTGGAGGACGATTTGCGGGAGGCGGTGTCGATCGACCGTCATGCGGAACAACTGGCGGTGTTGTACGAAACGATTTATCACGGAAGGTAATCGAATGATTGAGTGGGCATGTCTGATTCTTGGAGCGTATCTGCTGGGTGCGGTGCCCGTTGGGATTATCATCGCGCGGTCGCGCGGGATCGATCTGCGGACGGTCGGGTCGGGGAATATCGGGGCGACGAACCTGGGGCGGGCGCTGGGTCGCAAGTGGGCGGTCGCGTGTTTTGTGCTGGACGCGCTGAAAGGATTTGTGCCGACGCTGGCGGGGCGATGGGTGGTCGGTGCCGGGACGCCAACGGTTGGGGAATTGTTTGGGTGGCTGGCCGCGGGGTGCGCGGCGATTGTGGGGCACATATTTCCGGTGTTCCTGCGGTTTCGCGGGGGTAAGGGTGTCTCGACGGGGCTGGGCATGCTGCTGGGGTTGTACCCATACTTCACTTATCCGGGGCTGATGACCTTTGGATTGTGGGGGATGGTATTGCTGGTATGGAGGTATGTGTCGCTTGCGTCGATCGTTGGGGCGGCGGCGTTTCCGGTTTTGTTCTGGATACTGATTGCCGTTCTTCCGGAGTGGACGCTGGATCAATTATGGCCGCTGTTGCTGATAGCGGTGGTGATGGCGGGGGTGGTGGTAGCGCGGCATTTGGAAAATATCCGGCGATTGCTGGCGGGTCAGGAAACCAAAATCGGGAAGCGATGACGGACGCTACAATCCTCTATGGGCTCAGACGGATTTGAGGGTGACTTTGTCGGCGCGGGGGCCTTTTTCGCCCTGGACGACTTCAAAGGAGACGACATCGCCCTCATTGAGGGTCTTGATTTCCCGGCCGGCGAAATTGGAATAATGAACAAAGACATCGGGGTTGCCGTCCAGGGCGATGAAGCCATATCCCTTTTTCTTGTCAAACCACTTGACCGTTCCATCCACCATGGGGATCACCTTTCCGGGAACTCCGTCGCGGCTTTGTGACGGGAAACAAAATGGCATGGGGCGCCGTCTGAAATCGGCCTACGCGCCGGACACCAATTTCTGCTTGAGCACGCGGCCCATTTTGAATTTGACGGTGCGTTTGGTGGGCACGGCGACCCGCTGAAGGGTTTTGGGGTTCTGCGCGGTGCGGGAGGCGCGGGTGCGGCTTTCGAAGACGCCGAAATCCCGGAATTCGA
>PMBP01000385.1 GCA_003152975.1 Phycisphaerales bacterium
CGCGATGTCTGCAAAGTTCGCGAAGATGAGGCCCTTTGGCGTGCCGGCCGGGGCTTTGTCGTCCGCGACCTGCCCTGGAGCATCGAAAAGCTGCATAAGCTGCCGCCGTTCGAGTTTGAAAACTGGGCCGTCATCGCCATTGGTGGCGTCGCCAACAAGGCCCAGGTCGGCGATATGGGCATTGACGGCCGCATCTTCCCCGTCTCATCCATACCCCCAAAAAAGGCCGGCGAACTGGACTTCATGGACGCATGGTACCCGATTCAGGTCAAACAAAAGGACAAGGCCGGCCGACCCGATATCGACTCCTTTGAGGCCGTCATGACCCGCGAAGACCGCACCAAGGGCTTCTTCATCGCCTTCGACTTCTCCTCCGACGCCCTCACCGAAATCGACGCATATTTCCGCAAATCCCACAAGGTCATCATCCCCCTGACTGTCCAATCCATCCTCGACGGCGACCTCGCACAGAAGTTGGCGTAGAAAAGAAGTCAAAATCTGCCGGCCCGTTGGGCCTGTCTGGATGCCGGCCTTCGCCGGCATGACAAAACGAATCAATAACCCCCAACATAAAGTTGGGGGCTTTCATGTTGGCTCATGAAGGACAAAGGGCATTGGAGGGGTAGCTATGCGATGCCGAGGCATTCGGCCATGGAGTACATTCCGGGCTGCTTGCCGGTCAGCCAGAGGGCGGCGCGGAGGGCGCCGCGAACGAAGTTGTCGCGGTTGTGGGCGGAATGTTCGATGCGAACGGTTTCGCCGAGGGTGCTGAAGATCACCGAATGCTCGCCGGTGATATCTCCGGCGCGGATGGCGTGCATCCCGATGGTCCCCTGGGTTCGCAGGGTCTCTTTGCCGACGCGGCCGTGAACTAAGCAATTCGGAAACGACCGGCCCGTGGCCTTACAGACGGCCGAGGCCAGGGACATCGCCGAACCGCTGGGCGAATCCTTCTTGAAGCGGTGATGTTGCTCGACGATTTCGATATCGTACTCCTTGCCGAGCATGGCGGCCACTTTGCCGACGACATGGAACAGGACATTCATCCCGACGCTCATGTTGGTGCCGTAAATGACCGGGATATGTTCGGCCGCCCGGCGAAGCTGTGCCTGGTGGTCGGTCGTCAGGCCGGTGGTGCCCATCACCAGGCCGACATTGTTATCGACGCAGAAGTCGATGTCATGTTCGGCGGCCTCGGGGAGGGAAAAGTCGATCATCACATCGGCGGTGTCGTTGTGGCTGTGCTGCAAAACGATATTCAGCTCGCCGATCCCGGCAACCAGCCCGGCATCCTTGCCCAGATCCGGGTGATCCTGCCGCTCCAGGGCGGCCACGATGGTAAAATCCCTGCTTTCGGCGGCCAAAGCCAGGATGCGCTTGCCCATCCGCCCGGCGGCCCCGCTGACGATTAACGACGGTTTCATCAAAATCTCCGATTTCGAGTGCAATTTTTTGGCCAGTTCGTGCGTCTATCATAATAACTGGCCGCGGGAATACAATCCCATTCCACAGGAGAATCCGGGAAATCGGGACTTGACAACCCCTGCGGATCAGGTATAGTTTATGGTTTGAAGCCAGAGGCATACATTGCCCTTTTGAAAGGAAAATTAGAGATGTTGAAGACCATTATTACCGCAGCAATGACTGTTTGTGTGGGATTGGGAATCTTGGTTATGTCCGGTTGCGAATCGGATGCGCAAACCGGAGCCCTGATCGGAACCGCCGCAGGCGCCGGCATTGGGCAAGCGATCGGCCGCAATACAACAGGCACCCTGATTGGCGCAGGAGTGGGCGCCGCGGGCGGTTATCTCCTCGGAAACGAGTCCGATAAGAACAAGACCAAGGAGAAGAACCAGTCGCAAATGTCCCAGATCCAGGCAGAGCAGAACACCGTCACCGTCTGGATCACCAACACCAACGGATCCAAGGTCCCCGTCAAGCTCCGTAAGGACGGCCCCAACTTTATCGGACCCCGCGGCGAAATCTACCAGAATATGCCCTCCGAAGAGAGTCTCAAGATGGTGTACGGCTTTTAGGTTGTCCGGCGGGGTGACCCCCTGCCGTTTTTCAATCCGTCATCCTACGACAGACAGGTCCCGGACCTGTCTGTCTTTTGGTTTTTGGCCGGGATCGGTCCAAGCGGGAAAATTTCCGAAATTTCCCCTTGAATTCTTCCCGGAGGTGGGTATAATTTAGGTTTTTCAGGTATTCGTAAAGTTCTTGGAGTTAAGACAATGAAGAAAGATATTCATCCGAATTATCAAGTGGTCAAGGTCCATTGCGGATGCGGGAACACCTTTGAGACCCGCAGCACCGTCAAGGAAATCCACGCCGACATCTGTTCAATGTGCCATCCATTCTTCACGGGCAAGCAGAAGTTCATGGATACGGCCGGCCGAATCGAGCGGTTCCAGAAGAAGTACGGCACCGATTACATGAAGAAACAGCACGAGAAGTAGCTCCCTCTGACAACCCTGTTGCGCTGCTGGTCGTAATTGTACGAATTATGTATTGGCAGCGTATTTTTTTTGCTATGGCAGGCCTCAAACATCGTACCGGCCGGCTCGTTGGATAGACCCATGCAGCAGACACAGGATCCCGTCATCGCCAAGCTCGAACAGATCGAGGGCCGCTTCGTCGAAATCGAACGGCAGATCCTCGACCCGGCCGTGTCCTGCGATCCGGTCAAAGTCATCCCCCTGAGCAAGGAACAGGGCAAACTCCGCCTCACTGTCGAGCGGTTCCGCGAGTACCGCAAATGCCTCACGGAAATCGAACAGGCCCAGCAGATGGAAGCCGACGGGAGTGGCGACCCCGAACTACGGCAGATGGCCCGCGAGGAATTGGGCCGACTGACCCCGCTCAAGACCCGCCTCTACGAAGAGATCCGCGATTCCCTGGTCATGTCCGACGATTCGGCCATCGCATCGATCATTCTCGAAGTCCGGGCCGGCACCGGCGGCGAAGAAGCCGCCCTGTTTGCCCGCGACCTGTACAACATGTACACCCGCTACGCCGAGGCCCAGGGCTGGAAAATCGAACTGCTGGCCCACAGTCCCAGCGACATGGGCGGTTTTCGCGAAGTTGTCCTCAATGTCTCCGGACCCGGCGTGTGGACACACCTCGGTTACGAAGGCGGCGGCCATCGCGTCCAGCGGGTACCGGAAACCGAGGCCCAGGGCCGCATCCATACCTCGGCGGCGACGGTGGCGGTTCTGCCCGAACCCGAAGAGGTCGATGTCTATATCAAACCCGAAGATGTCGTCGAGCAGGTCTGCCGATCCGGCGGCGCCGGCGGCCAGAATGTCAACAAGGTCAACAGCGCCATTCGGCTTGAACACCTTCCCACCGGAATCACCGTCAGCATGCGGGACGAACGCAGCCAGCACAAGAACCGCGCCAAGGCCTGGCGGATCCTTCGCAGCCGGATCTTCGATCTCCAGCAGGGGAAGATCAACGCCGAACGCGACCAGAACCGCAAAACGATGATCGGCTCCGGCGACCGCTCCCAGCGGATCCGGACCTACAACTTCCCGCAGAACCGCGTGACGGACCACCGGATCAATGTCTCGCTGTACAGTCTCGATAAGTTCATCCTCGGCGCGATGGACGAAATGGTCAAAGCCCTGATGGACTATGACAAACAGCAGCGGCTGGCCAATCTATAAAGGATAAAATCACTACTCGATGGATGGATTCCATCGGATCGGGAGACAGGGATGATCGTTGTCGTAACCGGCATGGTGGGTATCGACAAAAAGCCGTACTTGCAGGCGGTGTGCGATATGGCGCACAGCCGCGGGCGCCGGATCGAACTGTGTAACCTCGGCGACATGATGTATGCCGAAGCCCCCGACATCGCCCCCGGCCGGATTCTGGATATCCCCCTCAAACGTCTGCACGGCCTGCGGCGAAGCGTCATGAAGGATATCCTTTCCCGCGCCCGCGGCGGGGCCGATCTGATCCTCAACACGCACGCGACCTTCCGCTGGCGGCACGGCCTGTTCCCCGCCTTCGACTTCGACCAGACCCGCCGCCTCCACGCCGACCTGTTCGTCTGCATGGTCGATAGCATCGAGCCCCTGCATGTGCGGCTCAGCCGCCAGCACCCGATGCGCCACTCGCTCAAGGATCTGCTGGTCTGGCGTGAAGAGGAGATTCTCGCTACCGAAATGATGCAACGGGGCAGCAACGACAAGGCGCCGTTCTTCTGCGTCTCGCGCGGACCCGGCGACGGAACCGTCGAATCCTTCTATCGGCTGCTCTTTGAGCCGTCGCGAAAGAAGGCCTACCTGAGTTTTCCCATGACTCATGTCATGCACCTGCCGCAGGTCATCCGCCAAATCGAGGACTTCCGCGCCACGATCAAACGGCAGATGATCTGCTTTGATCCCGGCGATCTGGAGGAGGCGTACCTGCCCTGCTATGCCCAGGAAGCCATCTCCGCCGGACGCCAGGCGATTGAAGTGACTGCCCTGGGCCAGAGGGTTTCTTTCGACGCCCGCGAAATCCTCTCCATCGAAGCCGACATCAACAGCCAGATCTACGCCCGCGACTTCGCCCTTATCGACCAATCGGACATGATCGTCAGTTTCATCCCCGCCCTGCCGGACGGGGCCGCGGCCGTCTCCAGCGGCGTCGAACGCGAACTGCAACACGCCCACGAGGCCGCCAAGGAAGTCTTCGTCATCTGGCAGGCGCTCCGCAATCCGTCGGTCTTCGTCACCCAGACCGCAACGAAGGTCTTTCGCGGCCTGCCGGAAGCGATCGACTATTTTGAGCAACGATTCCCGGTTCCAGCCCAAACCAGCGTCGCCGGAGAACAACGATGATCCCGCAGACCGCAACCGAACTGGCGCACTATTTCGACCATACGCTGCTGTCGGCCTCAGTGACTTCGGCCGACATCCAGAAACTCTGCGACGAGGCGGCGAAGTATCACTTCGCGACCGTCTGCGTCAACCCGCGATGGATTCCGCTGACCTCCGATCTCCTCCACGGCAAAGGGGTCGGCGTTTGTTCGGTCGTCGGTTTTCCGCTGGGGGCCGAGCTGCCGCGGATCAAGGCCATCGAGGCCGAGGCCGCGATGATGGCCGGGGCCGACGAGATCGACATGGTCGCCGACCTGGCCGCGATCCTTGAGGGCGATGGGGATCGCTTGAGTCAGGAAATGGCCGCGGTCCTGAAGGTCTGCCGATCGATACGGCCGGCCGTCCCGCTGAAGGTGATCGTCGAATCCGCCGCGCTGACCGAAGCGCAACTGGCCTTCGTCTGCCAGATCGCCGCCCGGGTCGGCGTCGATTTCCTCAAGACCAGCACCGGCCTTCATCCCGCCGGCGGCGCGACCGTCGAGGCCGTCCGCTTCATGGCCGCAGCCGCCCCCAAATGCCGCATCAAGGCCGCCGGAGGCATCCGCACCGTCGAACAGGCCCTGGCCATGATTGACGCCGGCGCAACCCGCATCGGCTCCTCGGCCTGCGTTCAGATCGTCCAGGCCTTCGATTCCCATCGCGCCGATGATTCCACTCCGACACCAACCGCATCAAGCTAATCGGAGAACACCCATGCCCCAGGTCTACCTGAACGATTCCATCCTTGACGCCAAAGACGCTACGGTCTCCGCTTCCGACGGCGGATTTCTCTACGGTGTCGGCCTGTACGAAATTCTCCGTACCGACGGCGGCCGGATCTTCGCCCTGTCGGATCACCTGGATCGCCTGTTGACCAGCGCCACGGCATTGGCAATCGCCTGTCCGTTCGACAAACCCGCTCTCGAATCCGCAATCCGGCGGGTCCTGCAGGCCAACGAACTGACCGATGCCCGTATCCGCCTGACGCTGACTGCAGGATCAATCTCCGAAGGCGATTTTCCGCAACCGACGCTCCTGATCACCGCAAGCCCCCAATCCGCCTATCCGCAGGACTATTACCGCAATGGTGTTCGTGTTGCGTTGGCCGACTTCCGCCAGAATCCCTTCGATCCAACCACCGGACACAAGACCACCAGTTTCCTTTCGCGTCTCACCGCCTTAAACCGCGCCATGAAGAAGGGTTGCTTTGAAGCGATATGGTTCACCCCGGCGGGCGTGTTGGCCGAGGCGTGCATGAGCAATGTTTTTCTCGTCAAAGACTCCGCCCTACTAACCCCGCGGATCGAAACGCCCGTTATGCCGGGAATCGCCCGCAAACATGTTCTGCATCTGGCCGAGCAAAATCATATCCCCCACCAACAGACGGATTTGACCATCTCGGACCTTCTGTCGGCCCAGGAATGCTTCCTGACCAGCGTATCGGTCAAGCTGCTGCCCGTTGTCGGAATCGAGGCCCATACCGTCGGCGACGGCAAGGTCGGCCCGGTTACGAAAAAAATGACGGAGGCCTTGGATCGGCTTGTGGCCTCCGAACCCGCGCAAGGAGATCGGCCATGAAAGTTCGCGACATCCTAACCCGGATCGACTCGATCGTGCCGCTGAAGCTGGCCCAATCGTGGGACAATGTCGGCCTCCTCGTCGGCGACGCGGATCAATCCGTCTCGACGATCCTGGTGACCATCGACATCACCGGCGCAGTCCTGGCCGAGGCCGTCCGCAGCCGGGCCCAGATGATCCTGAGCTACCACCCGGTGATCTGGGACGCTCTCAAGACCGTCACGAGTTCCGGTCCCGGTTCGGTCGTCCATGAACTGGTCCGTCGAAACCTCTCGGTCGTTTCCATCCACACGGCCTATGACACGGTCATTGGGGGTATAAACGACCAACTTGCACATATTCTCGACCTGCAGAATGTCACGCCCATCGGCGATTATGTCGAAGGCCCAACCGGTCCCCTCTACAAACTGGTGTCGTTCGTTCCCGCCAACGCCGTCAACCGCGTCGCGGATGCCATCTTCGCCGCCGGCGCCGGAGCCATCGGCCGCTATTCG
Source organism: Phycisphaerales bacterium (assembly GCA_003152975.1). Lineage (GTDB taxonomy): Bacteria > Planctomycetota > Phycisphaerae > Sedimentisphaerales > Anaerohalosphaeraceae > FEN-1350. The sequence goes on from PMBP01000385.1 coordinate 6,923, forward strand.
CATTGCGGCTTTCAAACCTCCGGCACGGGCTCCTTCCTTCCGCTGGAGGGTTCTCGCCCCGCCTTCGGCCGCATAGGCAAACTCGAAAAAGTATCCGAAATCCGTCTTGAATCAATCATCCCGACCGACCGCGTCCCCGCAGTTCTTGCCGCCCTGCGATCTGCCCACCCCTACGAGACGCCGGCCTTCGACATCCTGCGTCATTACGATCTTGAAAACCGCTGGGGTCTGGGCCGAATGGGCGCCCTGCCGCAGCCGCTTTCGCTGAACCGCGTCATCGACAAGGTCAAACGCGCCACCGGCGCTCGCGCGGTCGGCCGTGTCGGCCCGGCCAAACGCCGGGTCCGCACCGCCGCTGTCTGTGCCGGCGCCTGCGGCAAGCTGCTCAATCAGGTCATCGCCGCCGGCTGCGATCTGTACCTCACCGGCGAACTCAAACACCACCAGGCCATCGCCGCCCAGGAGGCGGGCCTGACCTGTCTGTGCCTCTCGCACACCGTCTCTGAACGCTTTGCCCTCAAAAAACTGGCCAGGACATTGCAAAATCGTCTGCCGGATGCGAAAATAGTCCTCAGCCGGGCCGATGCCGACCCGTTTTCATGGAAACCGATATGACCGACGATACCCAACAGAACCTGATCGATCCGCAGGCGCCGTCCTCTGCCGACGCCCCGCAGGAACAAATCCCGGCCGCATCACCCGTCGAGGAGACGGAGAATCCCCGTATTCCGGTCGAATCGGAATCCGCTGAAGCGGTCCCCGCCCCATCGCTGGAGAACGAACCGGCCGTGCAGGATGCCGCAACGACCAAAGGAACCGACCTGGGATCTTCCTTTGTGGAAAAGGAGACCTCGCTGGAATCGGTGGTCGAGGCGATCCTGTTTGCCAGCGACGAATCGCTCTCGGCCGAGCGGTTGGCCGGCATCGCCGAGATCAGCACGATCAAACCCGTCCGGGAGTGTGTCGAGGCCCTCAACGCCCGTTACGAACAATCCGGCCGGTCTTTCCGCATCGAGCAGATCGCCGGCGGCTACCAGATGATGACCCTGCCGCAGTACAACCCCTGGCTCAAAAAACTTCTCCGCAACCGCGCCGACAACAAATTTTCACCCGCCGCCCTGGAGACCCTGGCCATCATCNNGTCGGCCGCGCCGAAGTCATCGGCCGTCCGATGCTCTACGGTACGACGCGAAAATTTCTCGAAGTCTTCGGCCTCAACTCAATTAAGGATCTGCCCAAGGCCGAAGAACTCAAAAATCCGCAGCCGTAATTCGGTCGCTGCGGACGGCAGGTTTGTCAGACAACTGGGAATGGACGAGGATTCGTATGGACATGGAACAACCTCATGTTTCGGTTTCGCATCCGGTCAGCATCTCGGATGAGGCCTTTACCCATCTGATGTCCCGCCGGTCGCAGGTCCTGCTCGCCGCCGCCCGCAACCTGCCTTCGGCCCACCGCCCCGATGGCACCCTCACCCGCCCGATGACCGGCCTGCTCTTCATGCAGGCCGTCGAACTCGAAGAGCTCCTCGATGCCTACGGCGCCCGCAACAACCGCNNGCCGACATGGGGTACGAATTGCTGCACATCCGGCACGCTCTGCCCAACTACCACCTGCTCCCGATCCCGCAGGATTTCCCCGCCGCCACAAACGAGTCCCTTCTGTTTATCAGCGGCGTGCTGATGCGGGCGGGCGAAGAACTCCTCAACGAGGCCGGCGCCCTGCACATGGACATGCCCTCCCTCGAACGCGACAGCTTATATGCCGAGATCCTCCCGCCCGGCCGATTGCCCCACGATATCGAAACACGCAAGATCGACAATGTCTATGAAACCGTCACCCTCCTGGCCACCGAGTTCCTCAACCTCGCCGACCAGAGCCGCATCCTGGGCCGCATTGCCAAACCCGCGCCGGATCAGGCCCTGAATTTCTCCTCGACCGTCAACGAAGAATTGCTGCGCCAGCTCACCCAGCGGTTTCACAACCTCCAGTCGCTCTACGACACCTTCGTCTCCGATACGGATGCCGAGATTCTCGATAGAGAATTGGCCATTCTGCGGGGGCATGTCACCGTGGCGATGCACCTGCTGCAGGCCGGGACCCTGATGGCCCACTACTTCGAACGCCATGTCCGCCGGGCCTACCGCCCCTCCGCCGATGCCTCGACGCCGCTGGTCGATCCCTACCGCCTGTTGACCGCCCTGATCGACTACGCCCTGGGCTTTGCCCGCGCCTACATCGATCCGGCCCGGCGCCTCTGCCAGACGATGCTCAAGCGATATGTCGAGCCCGGCGAAATCGAAGTGCCCATCCCCGTCTATCGCGGTTTCCATGTCCGCCCCTCGACGCTGGTCTCGTCGATCGTCCTGCACTACGGCACCGAAATCGCCGTCCGCCTCGACAATCAGGTCTGCAACGCCGCTGTGCCGCTGGAGTTGTTCCGCCTCAACGAAAAGATCAACGCCGAAAAACGCCGTTACCTCACCGCCCAGATCCAGGCCCGTAAGCTGGCCGCCGAAGACATCGATCCCCTCCAGATCGCCGACGCCGTCCGCCGCGTGATCCTGACCCTGTCGGAGGAAGGGCTCATCGTCGTCTATGTCCAGCCGCTGGAGTTCACCGAACACATCGGCACCGAAGACGATATCCTGCTCAAATGCGTCGCCGCCGAGATCGCCCGACTGCTGGCCGAGGGCAAGATCGACATCCATACCGATGTCAAGGTTCGCTTCGTCGGCGACAAACGCGTCCTCGAAGACATCCGCATCCTGGCCGAAAACGGCTACGGCGAAGACCGCTTCGGCAACAACATCCCCCTGCCGCCGAAGCTCTCCTACCTGAGCCGCTAATGCATCGTGTCATTTCAGCGCAGCCCGGAATCCAGCCCACACTCTACCGTCCTCGGTTGTGTCATTCCGACCGGAGCACGCCGCAGGCATGCACAGCGGAGGAATCTGTCATCCCGATCGAAGTTCGCCATCAACGAACATAGCCCATAGGATGGGTTCGCCGTTGTCGCGAACCCATGCCGTCCCTATATCCTATCGACTAAACCCTTTATCCTTCTTCGCGCCTTGGCGCCTTTGCGTGAGGAAATCTTTCTCTTACTGAAACAGCTTCGGCACAAACTCGTTCAAATAGTTGCGCCAGTTGATCCAGGTGTGGGCCCCGTCGGTTTCCTTGTACACCGCGTCAAAGCCATGTTTCTTGAGCATCTCAACGGTCGCCTGAGTGGTCTTCACCAGAAAATCGTCCTTGCCCGTCGCGAACCACAGGAGCTTGACGCCCTTCTTCAGATCGGCGTTGTCCAGCGTCTCTTTGCGCTGCTCTTCCCAGCTCGGTCCCTGAGGGGCGTTACCGCCCGTGCCGCCGGCAATACCAAATATCCCGGAGCTATATACGCCGATATACGCAAATTCGCCCAGTTTGTCGAAGGCGATGTTGAGCGTTTGCGCCCCGCCCATCGATAGTCCCGCGATCGCGCGATTCTTGGCGTCCGTCAGCACGCGGTAATGTTTCTCCACGAACGGCCGAATGTCGCCCTGAAAATCCTGCGTGAACTCATCGACCGGCAGCCGCGCCCCAAAATTGAACGGGCCGGTGTGTCCGGCCGGCATGACCACGATCATCGGTTTGGCCTTGCCCGCCGCGATCAGNNGTGCGCCGCTGCCAGATGGTGTGGTCGTCGGACAGGCCGTGCAGCAGGTAAAACACCGGGAACTGGCCCTTGCCCAACTCGTATCCCGGCGGCGTGTAAATGTGCATCCGGCGAAAACGCTTGAGCGACTGGGAGTAATAGGTCACCGATGCGACCACTCCGTGCGGCACCTCCTTCGTATCCGAAATATCCGATCCGGGCACCACGACCAGACTCCAGGTGTTGGCGTTGGATTCGCTGGTCGCCGGATTCCGCGGGTCGATCACCGTCACGCCATCGACATTGAAGTTGTAGCGGTACGCTCCGGCGCCAACCGGGCCGACCTTCACTTCCCACACGCCTTCGGCGCCCTTGGTCATATCTTTTCCCTGCCCGATCTCGGGCATGTCGCCTCCGGTCAGCTTCACGGCCTCGGCCTTGGGCGCCAGGATCCGGAAAGTCACCTGCCGGTCCGCCGCCACCTCCGGCGAGACCACCTGCGGCCCCTGACCGCCCATTCGCGGCCGCTCCGCTGCGGGTTTGGCCGGCACCGCGACTTCCTCGGCCGACCAGACGATCGCCGTCATCATCAACAGAGCCGTCATCGCAAGCATCATCTTTTGAATCTTCATTTGTTTTCTCCTTTCATCAATGGGTTTGCACGCGGTCGCCATGCCATCCTTCGGAAAACAGTATGTGTCCACACGAGTCACGAACGATACTATACCGCCCCCTGTTCCCAATCAACCAAATAATCGACACACCTCCCGGCCATCCTGCCTCCACGAAAATTCCAGTTGACGCACGGCATCGCATGCCGTATAGGGTAATGAAAACAAAACGAGCGTTCTTTTCGGAGGTAAACCATGCTTCGACAAACGATCCGGCCGCGGAAGGCCCCGCAAGTCGTGTTCGCTCTCCTGTTTGTCCTTTTCCTTTCCGCAATCCTTCACGCCGCCGAAACGCCGCAGGAGAAGGATGCGCGAATCGCCTGGTGGCGGCAGGCCCGCCTGGGCATGTTCATCCACTGGGGCCCGGTCGCCCTCAAGGGCACCGAAATCAGTTGGTCGCGGGCCAACTCCAACCCCGCCTGCCCCAACCGCGGCGAGATTCCCGTCGAGGTCTATGACAACCTCTACAAGCAGTTCAATCCGACCAAGTTCGACGCCGCCCGCTGGGCCGCCATCGCCAAATCCGCCGGAATGAAATACATGGTCCTCACCGCCAAACATTGCGACGGCTTTTGCCTGTGGCACACGAAGGCCTCCGATTACAACATGGCCTCCACGCCCTTCGGCCGGGATATCTGTGCCGAATTGACGAAGGCCGCGCGGGCCGAGGGCCTCCGTATCGGCTGGTACTACTCGCCGATGGATTGGCGCGACCCCGACTTCCGCACGCCCAACAACGCCCGCTATCTGGCCAGCATGACCCAGCACCTCCGCGAGCTGCTCAGCAACTACGGCCCCATCGACCTGCTCTGGTTCGACTGGGATGGCGGCGACCCGCAGTACGATCAGGCGGCTACCTATGACCTGGTCCGTTCACTTGCTCCCAAGATCATCATCAACAACCGCCTGGATCTCGGCCCCGGCAACAGTGATCGTGTCATTCTCAACCCCAACGCCGACTACTACACCCCCGAACAGGCCGTCGGCCAGTTCGACAACACCCGGCCGTGGGAAACCTGCATGACCCTCGGCACGCAGTGGTCGTGGAAGCCCGACGACACGATCAAATCGTTGCGGGAATGCATCGACATCCTCGTCCGCTGCGTCGGCGGCGACGGTAACCTGCTGCTCAATGTCGGCCCCATGCCTTCCGGCGAAATCGAGCCGCGCCAGGTCGAGATACTGGAGGGCATGGGCCGCTGGCTTCAGCGCTACGGCGACAGCATCTACGCCACCCGCGGCGGGCCCTACAAACCCAGCCCGTGGGGCGCCGCCACCTGCCGCGACAACCGCGTCTATCTGCATATCCTCAGTTGGCCCGATACGATCCTGGTCTTGCCCCCCCTGCCGTGCAAGGTGACCGGTTCGTCGCTATTGTCTGGCGGTAAAGTCGCCTTCAGGCAAACCGATCAGACCTTCGAGATCATCGTCGATACGAAGGACCGCGACCCGCTCGACACCATCGTCGTCCTTGACCTGGACAAACCCGCCGACCCGCTCATCCCCATCAAGGTCCCCTCGGGGTCGCTGGCCGCCGGCAATCCGGCCTCCGCCTCCAATGTGTTCCAGAACTCCCCCGCCTTCGGCCCCGACAAGGCCTTCGATGACGATCGCGACACCCGCTGGGCATGCGACTCCGGCGTCAAACAGGCATGGCTCCAAGTCGATCTCGGCAAACCGGCCGCATTCAACCGTGCCGTGATCGAGGAGGGCTTCGATCGCATCCAGCGCTTCCAGCTCGAAAAACGCGACGGCGATTCGTGGAAACCCTTCTTCGAGGGCAAGACCATCGGCCCGCGCGGTATCTTCGACTTCGACACCGTCACCGCTCAGCAGGTCCGCCTCAATGTCCTCGAAGCCGATGACGGCCCGACCATCGGGGAATTCCAGCTCCTGATGCGAAAACCCTGACCCAAAATCCTCCGGCCGTGCCGCCGTCGCAAAATGGTTCGCGGCATTTCCATTTTCCGGAAAACGGCGTATAATGTCGTTGCCGAGCCGTTCAACCCGGTTATTTCACTGGGTTTTGACGCTTTCATCATAAGTCCAGTTTAAGCATGGTTTTACGATATGATTTAAGGTTGCCTCTAATGACAGACTGTTTTGGGCGAGAAATTTTGGCCCGCCGCAAGGCCGCAGGTCAAAAAGGATCGGAGGCGTATTTGAAAATACGCTGAGAACATTTTTGACCGAGAACGCCGCGGCGGGGCAAAAGGGCCGCCCAAAGCAAAACTCTTGTGAAATATCCGGGTTAAGTGTTCAGCGGAGGACGGCCTCGCCGTACGGGCGAATCGATGCGGCCTGCGTCAACCGTTCCCCCTTGTGTCATGCTGTAGGGGCACATGGCATGTGCCCTTTAGATGTTGCACAACCGTCTCGGTTGTGTGAATTGTACGGGCACGGCGTGCCGTGCCCTTTGCTGCGTCGCCCTGCTTTCCCACCTTCCCCCGTTCCCACATTCTCACATGGGTTCCCCGCCCGCCCTCTCCTGATTCACCGTCAGCGGCGTTCTCTAATTTATTGTGTCATATTCGCATCTTATATATTTTATATTTGATATTTCATATTCCTATCCCCCTCGTACGGCCCGAAATTCACGATCTCCTTCGTCAGCGCAACCGTCGCCAGCACCGCCAACTCCGCCCCGGCCTCCTGCTGGTCGGCCTTGAGCTTATCAACCCATCCGCCTTCCATTGCCCGTTTCAATAAACCCACATCTTTAATCATTGTCCCATCGATGATATCTTACATCATATGATCACTTTGATGGATAATAGATGCCGCCGTATCTCCCTCGCTTCACAATAAGAAGTTTGGTCTCCGCCAGTTGCTCAAGAAGATCATCGGCAAGAATCCCAGTTCCATCGAGGCCTGCTATCACACGAGGACGCATTGTGCGCCCAGAGGCCCGGAGGTCCTGGAATATCTGTAATGCGTGTGGTACAAGTGAAGCGTTCCGGGTTCTAAAATCAATCCACCGCTTGAAGTAGGGTAACTTGCTAAAGTATCGCTTCACTATTTGATCTTTCAGGACTGTGTAAGTTTTGTATTCAATCCGATTACGACCTTGGAGGTCTGCGATTATTGGCTTTACTTCACCCTCACTCGCAAGTTTTTTCTCGGCGATCTTTTGATGCCGAGGTTTTCTCGTGTAAAGGGTAATTAGAAACTCGGTGTGTGGTGCTAAACGGACAGCAGACAG